>CAMNIW010000084.1 GCA_946540675.1 uncultured Clostridia bacterium
GCGGACATCCCTGTAGGCAGCCTCACATATATACGACTCGGGAACGCTTACTCCCCTATTAAAAACGCTCGAAAAAAAAGGATATATCGCCAGAGACAGGAACAAGGAAGACGAGCGGGTGCGGGTGATAACCCTTACCGAAAAGGGCGAATCGCTTAAAGATAAGGCGGTATCCGTGCCGCCGTCGCTCGCAAAAGAAGTATCCCTTACCGAAGACGAAGCAAAAACGCTCTATTCTTCGCTGTACAAAATCATCTCCGATCTCGGATAATACGCGCTTTTTGGCGCATACTTACCGCAAAGGGGGGATAAAATTATGGACGTATGCAACAAAAGCATAAAATGCGAAGTCAGAGAATGCGAACACAACGTTTCGGGAAGAAATTGCTCGCTTAACTGCGTAAAGATAGCCTGCGGCAACGCAGGGTGCTCTACCTGCGAGAGTTTCCGCAACAAATATTGACCTTTGCCGCAAACGGATACGTTTGCGGCAAAAAAATCGCCGTCCCGTTTCCGATTTTCGGAAACGGGACGGCTTTTTTGTTGCTTCAAGCCTGCCGATAAGGCATTTTATTCGCCGTCATAGTTATAGATGACTTTCGCTTTGCTGAGTCCGGTCGTGATATAGATAAATCCTATACCGCTCGACGAAGGCTTCGTGTTCCATACGCTCTCGGAGTTGTAATTCATCTCGGGCGATCTGAAACAAATGGTCTGCTCTTCGGTCCAATCCGAGAAACAGAGACTTCCGAACGTCGTAACCGATTCGGGGATAATTATCTTTTCGATCGAAGTGGTGTGCAGGAACGCGCTTGCGCCTATCGATTTAAGCGATTCGGGGAGAGTTATCTCGCTGAGCGCGTCGCAGTATTCGAAAGCGTGCTGACCTATCGTCTTCAATCCTTCGGGAAGGACGACCTTTTCAAGAGCCGCGCAGTTTGCGAAAACGTAGTCCGCAAGTTTGGCGAGAGTGAGAGTTTTCGCGTACTCGCCGACTACTCCTTTTATCTCGACCGAAGTTATGCCCGTGCCGTCGAAAGCGTGCGTTCCGATAAGTTCGACGTTTTCGGGGATCACGAGATCTCCCGTGAGCGAAATACAATCCTTAAACGCGTTGTTGCCTATCTCTTTGAGCATCTCGCCGAAATAGATCTTCGTGACGTTCGTGTTGCCGGCGAACGCGTCGCTCGCAATGACCGCCGCATAGGACGGTATCTCCGTTTCGCCCTTTACGAGTCCGCCGAGATTGGTGAGAAGGACGTCGTCAACAAACACGAATCCGTTTTCGTCGACAAAGTAAGGAAGATCGCCCGGAACGACGAGTTCGGTAAGGGACGTCATACCCTTGAACGCCGTAACGCCTTTATCGTAGCGGTCGGAGTTGGCGTACTTGGTTTCTCCGAGAGAAGTTATGCCGGAGTGAAGAATTATCGTTTCGATAGATTCGCACCCTGCGAACACTTCGGGAGCGAGAGTCGTTACGTTTTCGGAGACTCTGAACGTTCCGTTGTCCGCTCTGAACTTCTTACAACCCGAGAAAGCCTTTTCTCCGAGAGTCTTGATACCGTCGGGTATGGCGAGATATTCAAGGCTCTCACAGCCGGCGAACGCTTCTTTCTTGATTCCGCCGTCCGCAATTCCTGCGGGAAGCGAGTTGGCGACGAACTCGGTATTGCTCTCGTAATAGCCTACGTTTTCAAGGCTCGTGCAGCCTTTGAACATCGCTTCGGCTATATTCGCGAGATTTCTCGGAAGCACTACGTCGGTAAGTTCGGTACAGTTCTCGAATACTCCGTTATAGATGAATCCGGGATTGCCGAGCGTTACGTTGGAAAGTTTGGTGCCGTAGAAGGCGTTTACGCCGAAGAGCATCGTTCCGTCGGGGAATTCGTTGATCTTGACCGTTCCGTCTTCCTGAACGAATTCGAGAGTGTCGAGAGACGAACACTTATAGAACAGTCTGCCCGACATATAGTCGACTTTGCCCCTGAACGTTACTTTTTGGAGATTTTCGCACTCGGCGAATACCGAGAAGTAAATCGCGTCGCTTGTGGCCGCTAAATCCGCTACCGTCCTGCCGTCAGTGCTATTGTTGGCTCCGAGAAGGACGCCGCCCGGAAGCGAAACCGAAGTAAGTCCCGATTTAGAAAAGGCGTTGGCGCATATAAGCGTTACGTTGTCGGGAATATCTATCTGTTCGAGAGCGGTACAGCCGCTGAACGCGCCGTAACCTATGCTCGTGAGCGCGTTGCCGTCGTATGCGACGGTCTTAAGCGACTTACAGTTCGCGAAGACGTCGCCGTAATAGGTCGTGCCCGCGGTAGAAGAGGCTTTTTCGTAGTTTTCGCCGAGTTTGGTTACTTTGGCGGGGATCCTTACGGACACGAGTCCGGTTTCCGCAAACGCGCAACCGCCTATCTTGTCGACGTCTCTGCCGAAAATGACCGATTTGAGCGAAGCGCACTTATTGAACGCACACGCGGGTATCGTCGTAAGCGAATCGGGAAGAGTTATGCTTCCGAGCGAAGTACAACCGTAGAAGGCGTACGCGCCGAGATCGGAAAGTTGGCTCGTTCCCGCAAAAGTCACGGATTTGAGTTCCGTACAGCCGGCAAACGCATAAGCGCCCGTCTTCTTTACGCTTGCGGGGATAACGAGATTTTCTATCTCCGTGTGGTTTTCAAAAGCCCTTTCGCTTATTTCGGTTATGCCGTCGGGTATCTCGACGGTAGCGCCGAGATCGCCGTAAGCGTACCTTATCGCCGTTACGCCGTCGGCGGACTTATTGTAAATCATCGGTCTGCTGTCGCCTGCGTCGAACGTGTCGCCGAGATTTGCGTTTTCGGCGTGTACGGTCATCTCGTTTATCGATTTGCAAGCCGTGAACACTCCGTCAATGCCGGCGACGGACTTGGACAAATACACCTTTTCGAGCGAAGTACAGTTCATAAACAGGCTGCCTTCGGGCGTATATACGCCGCTTTCCGCATTGGTTTCGGGGAAATCGAACTCGGTAAGTCCCGTATCCGCAAAGGCGTACTGACCGAAGCCGTACGTGACGTTGACGGTTACCGTTTTCGGGAAAAATCCCGAAGTCTTGTACGTATACGTATAGGTGCTTCCGATAGAAGTCTTGTCTTCCGCGTCTTTAAGGAAGACTATTTTCTTCAGATTGTCCGCGTGTGCGAACGCCTGTTTGTCTATTACCTTTACCGTTTCGGGAACGCGGAATTCTTCTTCGCCCGTGGCCTGTTTGGTGCGGGACACTCCGGAACTCGCAAACGCGCTTTCGCCGATATACACTATCTGAGTTCCTTCGGGGAATTCGACTTCTTCAAGCGCGACCGTTCCGATGAACGCGGCGTTCGGGATAGTCGTCAAAGACGTCGGGATCGTTATCTTCTTTATGCCCGAAAACGCGAACGCGTAGTTGCCGAGTTTGGTAAGCGCGTAGGTTCCGTCCGCCTTGGTTTTGAACGTAACTTCGGCAAGATCGGAAACCGTATTCGTTATCTCAGGTTGAAGCGAACCGACAGTGGATATCGGGCTCGCGCCGTATCCCTTGAAGGCGTACGCGCCTATCTCGGTTACCGTGGACGGAATTTCTATGCTCTTTAGTCCGACGGTAAGGGTCGGATCTTCTTTTTGCGCCAGCGCGTCTTCGGAAGCGACTTCGAAGGCGTAAGAGCCGATCTTAACCGTATATTCGGGAAGATCTATGTGCGTAAGTTTCGGACAGCCGTGGAATACGCCTTCGGGAGTGGTCGTTCCGCCTATACCGGGGCGTGGTCCGCTGCTTGTGGGCGCGTCCGCAATGGTAAGCGTGTCGGACGCCGTTCTCTCGCCCGTAAACAATACTGTTTCGAGAGATTTACAATTGTAGAACGCCTTTGCGTTAATATTCTTTACGGTCTTGGGGATAACCACCTTTTCAAGGGCGGACGCGTTGGCGAACATACTCGCCGCCACAGCCGTGAAACCTTCGGAAAGTTCGACTTCCGTAAGCGTCGCGGCACCCGAGAATACGTTGGTACCGACGTTGGTCGCCGCGGTCGAAGTGAATTTGACCTTGGTTATCTGTTTGTTGTTCATAAACGCTTCGTTCCAGAGTTTTGTAACCGTTGAAGGAACTTCCACTTCTCCATTGTATCCGCTCATTTCCGAAACGGGTCTTACGCCCTTGGGCGCAAACACGAGTTCGGTGGCGACGCCGTTCTTTTTGAAGTAGAGAACGCCCGCCGCGTCCGTATACCAGTTGACGTTGCCTTCCGCTACCGTAAGCGAATAGAGTTCGTCACAGCCCTTGAAGACGTTCATCGCGGTGAGATTTCCGCCGGCGTTTACGGTACCCATAGTCGCCGCCGTCGCGGGGATCGTCGCTTTTTTGAGCGGAGTCGATTCAAACGCGTTGTCGCCGATCACCGTTACCGTTTCAGGCAAAACTATCTCCGTCAAAGCGGTGCCCGCAAAAGCCCTTTTACCTATCGTGAGCAAGGTTTCCGGTTCTCTCCCTTCTTCGAACACCACCCCCGCGAGTTTGCGACAGTTGTTGAACGCGTCGTCGCCGATCTCGGTAACGTGTTTGTTGATCGTGACTTCGGTAATATTCTTGTTTCTGAAAACGCCCGAACCTATCTTGGTGACCGTGGCGGGGATCTCGTAGTTGCCCGTCTTGCCGTTAGGATAATAAACTATGGTCGTTATGGCGTTGTCGAACAAAACGTCGTCTACGGATTTATAGTTGGTATTTTCCGGATCGAGATTTATTTCCTGAAGGTTAGAGCCGAAAATGCCGTTTACTTCGACTAATCCGAAGTCCTTGCCTATATTAAGGACTTCGACGCCCATTTCGGGCGTGAACGCGCCGGTCGCGAAATCGATTTCGGCTCCGCTGTTTACGGTTACCGTTTTAAGAAGCGGTATCTCGTCGAACGCGCCTTTGCCGAGAGTTTTAAGTCTTCTCGGAAGAGTTATCTCTTTGAGCGCGGCGCACTTATAGAACGCTTCTTCGCCGACGGTAAGATCCTTATAGTTGTCGGAGTCGGTTCCGAAGTCCACAGTTTCTAACCTGTAACTTTCGCTGAAACCGCCCTTTTCGATGTTTTCAACGTATTCGGGGATATTGAGCGCGGTAAGATATCTGCACGCCCAGAAAGCCCTTTCGCCTATCGTGTTTATGCCGGACGATACGGTATAAACGCCGTATGCGTCGTTGCCCCTGTACGCCTGCGGCGCAAAGAGCGCTTTCGTTCCGTCGGAAGAACAAAGCACGCCGTCTTTCGACGTGAAGTTTCCCCCTTCGCCGTCTACGTATACCGCTTCGAGATTGGTACAGCCGTAGAATATATCCCTGTTGAAGTTTTTGTCGAGACGTCCGGGCAAAGTCATTTCCAAAAGGTTATAACAGCCGTTGAACGCCTTTGCGTCTATCGTAAGCGGCTGTTCTTCGCCTTCGAGCGTCTTGGCAAACCTTACTTTGGTAAGATTTTTGCTGTAATAGAACGCCGCCGCATTGATATTCTTTACGCTTGCCGCTATCGTCACGTCGGTAAGCAAGGAATTGGAAAATACGCTTGCCGGCAACACTTCCGTTCCTTCGGGTATGACGTACGCGCCGCTTCTCGCTATCGGGAAGTATTTGAGTTCGTAGCCGTTGAACTCGTTGTCGTAGAAAAGTACGCCGTCTTTGGACTCGTATCTGCCTACGGCGGCTTCCGCTACGACGGTATCGTCGGGATAAGCCGCTTTTGCGTCGTATATCTCTACGTCGTTAAGGTTGGTACAGTTAAGGAACGCCGTTCCCACTTCTATGTTGACTATGGTGTCGGGGATCTCGATTTTCAAGAGATTCGCCTTGCCCATAAACGCCTGACCTTCGACCGTGGAAACGAGTTTTCCGTTATACGAAGCGGGAATTTTTACTCCGCTTACGGCATCTATGCCCGCGTCGCCCATTACCGAATAAGTTCCGTCGGAAAGTTCGACGTATCTCAGTATGTTTATCCAGGAAGCGACAAGGCTTCTGCCGGAAAGTTCCTTCCACTCGGTAACGCCGTTGCCGTAAAGGTCGGTAAAGCGCGTGCCTTTGCCGTTTTTCTCGGTGAACCAACCGCCGAACGCCTTGGTCGGGTCGGAAGATTGCGGTACGGGAAGAGTAAAGTCGCGCATATACGCCACTTTGAGCTCGTCTTCCGTAGGCGCAGGCACAAACTCTCCCCCGTTATCCGTGTCGAGAGTTA
>CAMNIW010000085.1 GCA_946540675.1 uncultured Clostridia bacterium
GATACTTATATCCCTTTATCTCCGATTCAACGATATAAGTATTGTTGCCGACGAGTTCGTAATTCGCCTTTGTAAGCGTGATCGTTTCGCCGTCGGTATCGAACATTCCCGAATCTTCGCCGAAAGCGGCGTTGACGTAACCTTCGCCCGCGGTGCCCGTTTTGTCGTATTCGTGAATAATGGAGATCTTGCCGTAAGTGTCGTTGGAGAGAACTTCAAGCGCCGCCGCCTGTCCTTCGCTGATATAGGTCTGGTAGAAGCGGTTGAGATACGCGAAAGCGTTATAGGTCAATTCGTGTCTTACCGAAATCACCCTGAACGTGCTGTCCGTCGTACCGTCGTCGTTCATACCCCTGTAGTCGACGGTAAATTCCACCCTGAACGCTCCGCCTATCACGGCGTACATAACGTATTCGCCGGGGACGTCGGTTTCTTCCCTGCTGACCGCGCAATCGTAGTTCTTGCTTCCGAGCCTGATAACGCCGCGGACGTTGGAGAACGTCCCCGCGCCCGTGGGCGCGAAAGATAATTCCGTGGCGGGCTGCTTGTCGGTCGCGGTTATCGGAAGCGGATAATAGAAGTTGCCTTCGTCGTCTTTTTCTTCATCGACGTCCGCGCGGTTGAATTTTACCGCATAGCCCTTATTGTTGGCGTAATATACTTTGCCGTTATAATTCTTGGGCGTCTCGAACTTGCCGAAACTGTCGTCTTCCACAAATCCGTAATTGTTAGCCGAAGGATCGGAAGCGTCCTTTTTATAGAGAATAACATTCTTATCGGCGTTTTCGGAATAATAGTATCTCTCGTTGCCGTTGAAGATGGCAAATCCCGCCTGCGAGAAACGGAGAGATTCGAGATCCGAAGTATAGTAACCCCTTGACACGTTGTCGACGGGGCTCGCTTCGCCCTTATCTTTGTCGTAATTGAACACCGCTCCGTTTTCCACGTTGTCGAAGTCTTCGAAATAGAGCATCGTGTCGGTTATAAGGACGTAAGTACCCGTCTGCACGGCGCCCTTACCGCCGCGAAGAGTGGCGAGCCCGTTGTCGTTGAGCACGAGCACCGACCAGTCCTTTCCGTTGACGTAAGCCATTACGACTTCGGAGCGGAGTTTGGTTATCTCCCTGTACTGCTTGTCGCCGACCGTGTGGTTGTATATGCCGAGTTTGCCTTCGAAGACGTTGGTGGAAGAACCCTGATCGTACGTGACGGTGATAAGTCCGTCTTCCGCGATCGTGTAAACGCCCTGATCGGTTATCGTCGTTCTTTCCGAAGTATCGGGATCGACGGTGAACACGGTAGCCTTGCCGTAACCGTCGAACGCGAAGAATATGTCGAGACGGGATCTGTTGTCGGACGTTACGTATTCGCCGAATTCGTTGCCCCTTACGGTAAACGATCTGCCGTCAAGGTCGAAATAGAACACTTCGTCGTCCGTCCTTAAAACTATCTCGTCTTCTCCGACGATAAAGTATCTGCCTTCATAGGAGTGCGATTTATCCTTGTCGTATTTCGCTCCGTAACCGAAGCCGTCAAGGAAGAGTTGTCCGTCGCTCTCCGAAGAATATCTGTCGTTGTACGTCTCGTTATACGGGCAATAGAAAGCTTTGCCGTTGTTGTTGGAGTAAAGCCTTATGAATCTGAACGAGAACGACTTGTCTTCCGAAACAAACTCGAATATGTCGAGTTTTTGGCTGTATTTTGTGGTTTCGCCCGTCTTTTTCGCCGTGCCGTCGTATTTCTTGACGCCGCTTTCGTAGAAAGACGCTCCGCCCTTGCCGTCGAGCGCGATATACGTGGTATCGTCGACGTCGTTTACGCCCGTAAGAAGGTACGCGCTGTACGGGGTTTCGTCCAGAACCGTGAACGAGCCGCCGCCTATTTCATAGTAAAGCCGTATGGTCGCACCGTTTACCGTTATCGAAGCGGTGACTATGCCGCCCTGTTCGGTATAAGTGCCGTGATACTTATTGGTACCCGTCGAAACGACCATATAGCCGTTGTCGGAAAGGATAAGATAATCGCTTCCCTTTACGTATCTGGTCGAAAAACTCTCTTCCGTATCGTCGGGTTTAACCGCCGCTATCGGATAGTACGCGTAAAGTCCCGAATAGGATTCCACCGCGTAAGTAAACGATTTGTACGCCTTTACGTCGAAAGCGGGAGAATCGAGTTCGCTGTTCAATACGGTTATGTTTTTGACCCTGTAAACGAACGCGTCGTCGGTTTCTTCGTATACGCCTTCCGCCATCTTGACGAAAGTCATTGCCGCTCCGGCTCCCACCGCGCCGTATATGTCCGCGGAATTTTCAGCGCCGTCGCCGAGAACGAGAAGGGGTATATACGCGCCTACTCTGCCGTTTACCTTGCCTATCACGGGGTGTTCGGCGTAACCTTTGTGTTTGAGTTCGAGTTCGTAAGTTACCGTCTGTCCTTCACCTTCGCCGATAACTCCGCCGTTTTCGACGACTTTCCTTATAAGAAAACTTCTCGGATTGGACGGAGTCTCGAAAAAGTCTACTACGTATCCGCCGAAAAGCGAATTGCCGACGGCGTATTTTCCGTTGTGAACCGTGCCGCCCGCGTCGGTGTACGTCGCGTCGAGTTTTCCGTCGAGAACGAGTTTATACGCGCCGTTCTTCTCGGTGAACTCCTTGTCGAGATCTCCGTTATATACGACGTAAGTCGTCCTGTTGTTCTCGGTCACGAGATATACGACGAGCGTAGTCTGCGAAGATATGCCCGTAAGCGTTATCTTGTCGCCGTCCTTTTCGTAAGAATAATTGACCTTTTTGCCGCCTTCGTTTCTCACGGCGACGCCGAAGCCCGAAAGGGTAAGCGTGTAGAGTTCGGACGTGTACGATACCTGCTGACCGTAATAAGTCGCGTTGTTCTTATCCGCCATTATAAAACTCATAGGCACGGCGCCGAGAGCCGCTTCCTCTTCGTTTTTGATCCTGAACACCTTGACGTCGGAAACGCCTTCCATCGTGACCGTGCTGAGCCTTATGGTATGCGTTTCGCCTTCGTGCGGTCCGTTGTCGTACGTTACTACGTAGTCGCCCGACTCGTCGATACGGAATACGCCGGACGATCTTTGCTGGTTTGCGGTACCCCTGTTTTCGTAGTAGAAAAGCCTGTTGTAATCGTCGAATACGACCGTGGTCTTATCGTCTTTGCCTTCGCTTCCGAGATAGAGAGAATATTCTCCGCCGCGTGACGGATCGTAGTAAGAGAAAGTGTAATCGTCGTTTATCCTGCACGCGAGAACTTCTTCGTCCGCCGCGTTTACGAAGGACAATTCCCTGCTTTTCGGATTGAATTCGCCGCGGAAGAATACTCCGCCCCTTTCAAGGTATCCGACTCCGGAAGTTTCGTCCAAAACGTAGATATAATCTTTTCCGCCGAACATATCGACGTAAGCCTTGCTCCATACCGCGTAAAGGTTTTCGGTAGCGGTGACGACTATCTTGTTTACGTTTGCCGCGGCGTCCGGATCTTTGTTATATACTATCGTGTCTATATAACCCGTTTCGTAAGCGATCTCGCCCGACGAACTCTTCGCCCAGCCGCGGAGATAATATCCGTCGCGGGTAAATACGTCGCTCGGAACGACTATTTCCTTGCCGTATTTCTCTCTGATCGGCTCTACCGACGGCGCGTCGTCGTAGTTGCCGAAAAGGTGTATACTGAAAGACTTTCTGTCAAAATAAAGATTGAATACGTTTTTGCTTTTGTCGGCGTTTAAGACGAGCGAAGACACGCTCTGCCCCGCCTTTTCAACGAGATCGAAACCCGTTCTCGTTATTTCGGGAGCGAAAGACGTGTCGACGTATTCGGTTCCCTTTACGGGTTCGGCCGCGGTATAATCGTCGTCTTCGAGATTTTGTTCGTAGACGTTGACGGTATATTCGACCTTGTATTTCGCTTTGAGCGAAAGTCCGCTTTCGGGCATTCTCGTGTTGGCGCCGAGTTCTCTGTCTCCGTTGAACCACGCGCCGAAGATAAGTCCCGTCTTTGTAGGAACGTATGAAGAAAGACCTTCTTTAACGTTTTCGCCCGCTTTGAGATAGACGGTATCGGGAACGCCCGTTCCGCCGTCAAGGTCGAGCGTGACGGCGTATAAAGCCGCCCATTTCGCGTAAAACGTCTTGCTCGTTTCCGCGGTTATCTTCTCGATCTTCTCGCCCGTGAAATCGGCGTTGTCGTACCAGCCGTCAAAGCCGTACCCGTCTTTTTTCGCCGTTTCGGGGAGAGTGTATTCCGTGCCTTTGTCGACCTGCGCGGAAGCGACGGGTTCGCCGCCGTTCGTCTCAAAGGTAAACACTATCTTCGACGTCTTTTCTCCGCACGCCGCGACCGCGAAAACCGCGACCGCCGCAAGCGTCAACGCCATAAGAATTTTCGTCAATTTCTTCATAAAATTCTCCTTCTTTTCGTATAGATCGCTCCGCGGAAAACCGCAAAACGACCCTGCATCGGGAAGACTTCTATATTAGACTATCTATTCCCGTAAAATTTATACCGCAGTCGGGTATAAACGCTTTTCCCCCGACCGCAACCGACGAATCCGCTTGAAAAAACGGCCGCCGCGTTCGTATTACTGCCCGCTTCCCGTCGTATCGGTCGGAACCTGTTCTTCGACTATCGGAAGGTCGGGTTCGTCGCCTTCCGTCCATACCGAATAGACTGTCGTACCCGCGGGAACGTCTCTTATTCCGTCCGCCGTATATTCGACTTCGCCGTTTTCCGAAGTCGCCCATCCCGCAAAGGTATAACCTTCGCGGCGCGGCGCGGACACGGGGTTTCTCTTCTCTATCTCTATAAACTCGAAACCGTTTTCGAGCGTGTTTTCTCCGACCGTCACCGAAACGACGTATTTACCGTCTTCGGAAAGGACGCAGCCATATACGAGCGGTCTGTACGAAGAGTTCCATTTCTTGCTCCAACCGCCGGGGATTTCCGCCGCGTCGGTATAAAAAGCGGCGTTCTTCGCCCCGTAGAAAGCGTGCGTGCCGAGTTCTTCTATCGTGGACGGCAAAACGACTGACGTGAGTCTTGCGAAGCCCTTGAACGCATAGTTGCCTATCTTCTTTACGCTCGACGGTATGGAAAGCCTTCCGACTTTCTCCATTCCGAAAAACGCGTAATTGCCTATCTCTTCGACGTTGTTGCCGATTACGAGAGTTTCGGCGTTGACGTGCTTATAAAACGCGTAATCGCCTATCTTCTTCACAGAATCGGGTATGACCAGCGATTTTATCTCCGGAATCGTGCTGAAAGCGTATGCGCCTATCTCTTCGATACCGTTTCCGAGATCTATTTTCTTTACCGCCTGATCCTTGAAAAACGCCTTTTCGCCTATCTTCTTCACCGAATCGGGTATGACGATTTTTCCCAAAGAAACGTTTTTATAAAAAGCCTTGTCGCTTATGTTTTCCACGCGGTCGCCGAAATCTATCGACTTTATAAGGTCGCACCCGTAAAACGCGAACATCCCTATATCGGTCACCTTGGTCCCGCTCAAATCGAGCGCAAGGAGAGATTTGCATTCATAGAAAGCCGAACGGCCTATCGCTCTCAAATTGGTCGGGAGCGGGTTGGTCTCGTCTATCGAAAGCGAAGAACATTTATAGAAAGTATAATCATCTATTTTGGTTATCGTCCTGTTGAGTTTTACACGCATCAGGTTGGTACAACCGTAAAACGCGCCTTTGCCGATATGTTTGACGTTTTCGACGCCGTCTATCGAACGCAAATACGCTATCTTATAGAACGCATAATCGGCTATGCCGACGGTACTGTCCTTTATGGTTATGTTCGCCGAAGCGAGTTGCTGATAACCGACCACCCATTTGCCCGCGTATATCACGCCCGTCGCGCTGTCGGGTTTTCCGTAAAGCGCGGTGCCGTAAAACGCGTTGGTGCCTATCCTTTCAACCGAATCGGGAATAAGGACTACGCCTTCCTGAGTGCTGTTGTCTAAAAGTTTACAGCCGTTGAACGCCGAAATTCCTATCTCTTTAAGTCCGTTTCCCAAACGTACGGTACCGAGAACCACACACTGCGCAAACGCCGTGTCGCCTATGGTTTCGACTCCGCCGTCGGGAAGAGTGAGTTGCCATAACTTTTCACATCCGCCGAACGCCGACGAACCTATATATTTGACCGACTCCGCGAGTTCTATGCTCAAAAGTTCCTTTGAAACTGATCAACTTGCCACTTTAAATGAAATTT
>CAMNIW010000086.1 GCA_946540675.1 uncultured Clostridia bacterium
GTTCCCGCGGATACGGCTATCGATCCCGCTAAACCCGTTACTCTTTCTATCGAAGAGAGCGATTACGAGATCCCCAACTTCACCCTTAAACTCAACGAAACCGCTACTCCCGTAGAGATCAAACTCGACAACGTTACACCGGGTACTCCCGTAGAAGTTTCCGTCTTCGTCGGTAAAGATCTTGCGAGCGTTAAGATTTATCACGTAGATACCGAAGTTACCCCCGTTACTTACGATCCCGATACCGGTATTGCGACGTTCACAGTTGACAGTTTCTCGCCCTTCACCTTGGTAGTTGCCAGAAAACCCGATTATACCGTAACGACCGAAGAAGAACTTAACGCTGCTATCGCTGCGGCTAAAGACGGCGAAATAATCTCTCTCGGCGCGGATATCACGCTCGCCGACGATGCAAGCGTTGTTGTTGACGGTAAAAAACTTGCCTTTGATCTTAACGGTCATAAGCTTGCCGGAAATCAAGACAACGCTAACGCTCTCAAGAACCAATCCGGCGTTCTTCTTTTCAGAAACTCCAACGTAACAATCACCGATAATTCCGAAAGCGTTACTCGCGGAACTATCGAAAACCTTGCGGCTAAATCAGCCCGTTACGCTATCCACGCGATCAACACCGATTTGGTAATTGACGGCGGTGTAAATATCGTAACCAACTCTCCCAACAATTCCGCTTGGGCTAACTGCGCCGCTATGAGAGCCGACGGATCGTACAATATCGTCGTAAAGGACGCTAATTTCGGTACCGCAAATACAGCAATTTACGATTTTGCCGGTGTAAACGTCGGAACTTCCAACGGAGGCGAAGGCTACATTACCATCGAAAAAGCAACCAGCACCGGAGGTCGTTTGATTTACGGTCGTAAAAGCCAAGAAGATATTGCAAAATACTATAGCGTTAAAAACGCCGAGATCGCAAAAGCGGTTTACTATGATTTGTCCGCTCTTAACGGCAGCTACGTTGTTATCAACGACGACGGTTCGGCGGTTGTTTCGGAAGAAGCTCCCGAGCAGTACAACGCTTACGTAACGCTCAGCCAGTTCAACGACGCGAAAGTTTACGTTAACGGAAACCTTGCAAATCTCTTCAAGGCCTTTGGCGCAAGTACCGAATACCTCTTCGGTGAAACCGTTTACGTTACCGATAACACCGTATACACAGAAGATGAGGCATCTAATACGATAGGCGTAAAAGATACCGGCATCTCGTCCCAAAACGTTATCACCTTCGATATTGCGGAAGGCAAGACTCTCAGCGGCGCGGTTACTACCGCCATCGTTAAATTCGAATACGCCGGCAAAGGCACTTCGACCTTGACGATGAATGCTATGGACGAAAACTACGAAGTCGTAGATAACGCAAGTGACCTTAAGCTCTCGGCTGCCGCAGTCGTTCTTGAAGACGGAACGCGCTATTTGAATTTTGCGACCGCATTGAAGAGTGGAAATCCCGTAAAACTTAACAAGGACGTTGAGCTTACCGCTAAATTGAATCTCTTCGCCACTACCGCAAGTCTCGATCTTAACGGTCACAAGTTGACGATGGCGGAAAGCGCTTACAAAGAGACTACGAATTTCGCTGTAATCTACGTAGGTTCTTATGGTACGCTCACGATTAAAGATACCGTTGGTACGGGTTGTATAGACGGCGAAACCAAGTTCTACGGCGTTGACATTTATGGCGGCGGTGTTGTAAACGTTGAGAGCGGTACTATCAAGGGCGCAACGACTGCCGTACAGGTAGAAAAGGGCACCTTGAATATCTCCGGCGGTGAATTTTCCGCTCTTCCTTCGTCCAGCGTTGCGGAAGATCAATATAGATACACTATCAACTGTATCGACGCTAACTACAAAAACGGAACCGCTAAAGTGTCTATCTCCGGCGGTAAGTTCTACAAATTCAATCCTGCCGACAACGCTTCGGAAGGTGCTCACACCAACTATGTTGCGGAAGGATACGTTGCTACCGAAGACGGCGACTACTACGTAGTAACCAAAGCGTAATCGTTCTCGGTAAAACGCAAAAGCCGTTTAATTGAAGAAAATCGATTAAACGCCAAAAAAACATTAAAACCCGATTTCTTCCCGAAATCGGGTTTTTCTTATATTTTCTCCGTTCTTTCCCTGTCATTGCGTCAACGTTCTCTTACTGTCATTGCGTCAATGATCTTTTCCTGTCATTGCAAATGTTTATTTATTGTCATTGCGTCAATGTCCGCAAAGCGGATTGTGTTATTGTCATTCTGAGACGGGCTCCGAAGCCGCGCTTTTCGAAGAATCTATTAAGGTTATTTCTTCGCTTCGCTCAGAATTACAATAGAGCAATCAATTATCCGCAATTTTCCGAAATCCCTTGTCTAAAACAGCCTTTTAGTGTATAATAAATCTATGAACAAAATGCTCAACGAAAAACTTTTCATATCGGGTACGAGAGTAGCGGTCGCCCTTTCCGGCGGAAAAGACTCGATGTGCCTTATAAGCCTTCTTTTAAGCCGTGCAAAAGACCTTAAAATAACCGTAAAAGCGATAAACGTCGATCACGGCATAAGGGGCGAAAACTCGGTAAAAGACAGCGATTTCGTCAAGTCTTACTGCGAGAAAAACAACGTTGAATTGTTCTTCCGTAAATACGACTGCATTGCGTATGCCGAACAAAATTCCATGAGCCTTGAAGAGTCGGCGAGACACTTGCGTTATAAGTGTTTCCGTGAAGCCGTAGAAAGCGGTTTTTGCGACGTCGTCGCCACCGCGCATCATTTATCGGACAACGCCGAAACGGTGCTTTTTAACCTGTTCAGGGGCTCGTCGCTCGCAGGGCTTAAAGGCATTGCGGAAAAGCGCGATTATATTATTCGCCCTATGCTTTCCGCGGAGAGAGAAGATATAGACGGGTATATAAAAGAGAACGGTATACCTTTCGTCACCGACGAAACCAACGCGATAACCGACTATTCGAGAAACTTTATACGGCTTATCCTGTCGCCGCTTATCAAAGAGAAATTCCCAGGGTTCGAAAGGTCCGTCTACCGTTTTTCTTCGCTCGCGGCGAGTGAAAACGCCTATCTCGACGCTTTGGCGGAAAAAGCGGTTTCCGAGACGGGCGGAGAGTATTCCGTATCGGACGACGCGGATCCCTGCATATATTCTCGGTCTGTCATAAAAGTTATGAAAAAACTCGGTATAAAGCGAGATTATGAGAAAATTCACGTCGACGCGCTTCTCGCTTTAAGGGGTATGGAAAACGGCTCGGAGACCACGCTGAAATGCGGCGTCGTCGCCGTTAAGGATTACGGCAAAGTTACCTTTTACAAACCGAGAAACGTCGATAGTCCCCACCCCGTTCCGTTCGCGCTCGGCAGGACGGTTTTCGGAGATACGGAGATAGAGATAGCCGAGAGCGTTTCGGGAGAAGGCAAAGTCTTGTTTTTCGACGGGGACAAGATCCCCGAAGGCGCGGTGATACGTTTCCGGATGCCCGGCGACGTGTTCAGAAAATTCGGGGGCGGAGAAAAGAAACTCAAAGATTATTTTATCGACGAGAAGATCCCTGCGAGAGAACGCGACTTCTTGCCCGTCCTTGCGGTCGGGAACAAAGTATTGCTTATTTTCGGATATGAAATTTCCGACGAAATAAAAGTAGACAAAAGCACCGCTTGTGTGCTAAAATGTATATTGAATAAAACTTTTACAAGGTGAGATTATGCACGAAGTAGTAGAAAAAATTTTATTTTCCGAAGATCAACTGCGGGAAAGAATAAAAGGTCTTGCCGCCGAGATCACGCGCGACTATAAAGGCAGGCGTCCGCTTATGGTCGCGATACTTAAAGGCAGCGTCCTTTTCTTTTCCGATCTTATCCGAGAACTCGACTTTAATCTCGAAATAGATTTTATGTCGATATCGAGTTACGGCAACGGCGTCAAGTCTTCGGGCGAAGTCAAGATGATAAAGGACCTTGACGGAAAGATAGAAGGCAAAGACGTGATAATCGTCGAAGACATAGTCGACAGCGGTTATACAATGAAATATCTCACTCAACTTCTCTCGGCGAGAAATCCCGCTTCGATAAAGATTTGCACGCTTTTGGACAAGCCGTCGAGAAGGGAAGCGGAAATATCCGTTGACTATAAGGGGTTCGAAGTCGGCAACGAATTCGTCGTCGGCTACGGGCTCGACTATGCGGGCAGTTACAGGAATTTGCCGTACATAGGGATTCTCAAAAGGTCGGTTTACGAAAAATAATAACGTCGCACGGGGGATACGACTTTGGCAGAAACCAAAAAACTCATTCTCATCACGTCGCCGCCGGCTTGCGGCAAAACGCGGCTTGCCAAAAGGCTGTCGGAAAAGATAGGCAACGTCGTCTATCTCGACAAAGACAGCGTTATCCCGCTGTCGCACAGGATATTCAGCGTCGCGCATAAGCCTTTCAACCGCAGTTCGAAGTTTTTCAATACCGAGATACGTGAGTACGAATACGAAGCGATACTTAACATCGCCCTTCTTGCGCTCAACTATAACGACAGGGTGATATTAAACGCTCCTTTCACTTCGGAAGTCAGGGAAGAAGAACCTTTCAGACATTTGAAGCACAGGCTGTCGGGGCTCGGTGCGGAACTCGTCGTCGTATGGATACAGTCCAACGCCGATATATGCTATGCGAGAATGAAAAAACGCAATTCCGAGCGCGACGGCTGGAAACTCTCTCATTGGGAAGAATACGTCAAGGGCGTAAATTTCGCCCCGCCCGAAAATCTCGGCGATTCGCTCCTTTTGTACGACGGAACGAGCGACGAGAAAGGCGAAGAGAGTTTCGACGTAATTTATCAAAAACTTAAACGTTAAAAATACGACGGCTTCCCGTCGTATTTTTATTTTACGCCGAAAATATAATATATATTTATATTATTACTTGTTAAAACTTTCGCTTTGTGTTATAATTATTACGTTATACTGATGTGAGGTGACTTTCCTTGGAAAAAAAAGAAAGCAATATAGGCAAGTTCATAAACAGAGAATTCTGGGGCATGGCTCTGACCGTGTTCTCGGTTTTCAGTCTTATTTGCCTGATCGCGGGTGAAACGCTGTTTTTTCCCGTAGGAGACGGTTGGGCGAAGATCGTTCTCGGAGTGTTCGGTTACGCGGCTTTTCCGATAATGATTTTCCTTATGCTTTGCGGCATAATGCTGATAATCGGCAAAAAGGTCATCGCGGGTAAAGGCGTTACGATAGCCGTCGCCTGCGGGATCTTCGCGTTTACCGCCGTTTGCATACTTCAACTCGCCGTAAACCCTATATCCGGCAGGGATTTGGGCGAATATTTGGCATACGTCTGGAATCTTGCGCAGAACGGGCTGAAAGACTCTTCCATGGGCGGCGTGGTATTCGCGTTTTTCGACTGGCTTCTCGCAAGGATATCCGTCGTCGGCGCGTTCATAGTATTGTCGCTCATCGCCCTTCTTTCCCTTTTCATAATGTTCAAGGACAAGATTATTTCGGATAAGAGTAAACCCGAAGAAGAAAAGCCCGTGCCCGTTGCGGAAACAACGGACAACGGCGGCGAAACCGCATACAGACCGTATACTCCCGAAGTTTCTTCTCAGCAAAGTCAATACGCCGCGCCGCAGGCTGCCGGCACTCAATACGGCACGCGCAGAAAAACTCTCGTCGTCGGCGGTAAGTTCGAAGTAAAGACGCCGAGCGATTACTCGGCGGAGAGCGCGCGGAAGAAGTACGAAGAGACTTTCGGCGCGGGAAAACCGGTTAAGGGCGAATCTTACGGCGACTCGCGCAACAGGGATTACGGCGAAAAACTCGAATACGTAAAGACCCCGATAAAGATAACTCCCGAAGATCTCGACGACGAATACACCGATATTACGCGTTCCCGCGGAAAAAATAACGATTTCGAAACGAAATACGAGAGCGGTATAGACGAAACCGCTCAGACGGGCAATACGTATATTCCGCCCAACTATACTCAGGCGGTCAGGGAAAATCCGCCCGAAACGAATAAAGAAACGCCTTTGGGATACGGTACGGGCGACGAAGTTCCCGATCTTTCCGATATGATAAGTCCCGCTGAAGACGACGAAAACGACGTCGTAAATCTCACTTCGCTCCAAGGCGACGTGTTCGGCGATCGCGACGACGGCGGTTCGGTCGACGAGATAGTCGATCTCGACGCGGAAGAACCCGTTGCGGAAGTCGAAACTCCCGAGCCG
>CAMNIW010000087.1 GCA_946540675.1 uncultured Clostridia bacterium
GGCGCAAGACATCTCTTTATGTGGTAATTGAGACAGGGCTTTTTCGGTTTGTTTTTGTCTATCGCGACCGAGCACGTGCGAACCATAAACGCGGTGTTTACTATCTCCAAAGTGTCCTTGGCGTTGACTCCGCCCATAAACGGTCCGAAGTATTTCGCCCCGTCTTTAAGTATCTTTCGCGTAACCGTGAAATTGGGAAAAGGCGTCTTTAAGTTAACCTTTATGTACGGATAGGTCTTGTCGTCTTTAAGGAGTATGTTGTATCTCGGCTTATGCTTCTTTATGAGATTGTTTTCGAGCGATAAGGCGTCTATCTCCGACTTGGTTATTATATAGTAAAAGTCGGCTATATTGGACACCATAGCCTGAACCTTTTCGGGTTTTTTAGTAGAATAGAAATACTGCTTTACCCTGTTTTTGAGAACTTTCGCCTTGCCGACGTAAATTATCTGTCCGTCGGCGTCGAGCATTACGTAAACGCCCGGATCGGTCGGAAGCATCTTGATTTTTTGCTCTAAAACTTCGTTCATATTCTCTTTGACGATATTTTAATCAGTCTTTCCCTGTCGTTTTCGACCGCTCCGTCTATGACGAGAGAAAGAAGCCGCGAAAGTTCCTTGCCTATCGCTTCGCCCCTGTATCCGAGCGCGGCGAGATCGGAACCGTTTACAGCGAGAGAAGACAGCGTGTAGCAATCCCCCCGCTCCTTTATCAGCCGATACGTTTTTTCTATATCTTTAAGCCCTTTTACTTCTTCGAGCGCTATCTCCGTGCCCTGCGCGAGCCCGTCCGCGCGCTTTACCGCGACGAGCCGCAAAAACGTTTCGTCGCCTATCTCGGACAAAAGGCGTTTTATCTTGCGTTCGTCGTTCTTTATCGGTCTGTCGTGCAGGCGGACGAGAAGCGTAGTTTCGTAAAACAAAGCGTTGGAAGCCTTTAACCGCCTGAGTATTTTTCTCGCCTTTTCGTAAGACTTTTCGCCGTGTCCGTAAAAGTGCCCTTCGCCGTCTTTGACGAAAAAACACTCCGGTTTCCCCACGTCGTGCAAAAGCATCGCAAGTTTTACTTCGAGTCCGCCTTCGGCGCACCCCACCGCTCTCGCGATATGTTCGTAAACGTCGTAACGGTGCCACTTGCTTTTTTGTTCGAACTTATAGCAAGGGGCGAGTTCGGGAATAACGGCGAATATCGCGTCGTGGCAATCCATAAGCGCCGCCGTCGCGTTTTTGCCGCGGACGAGTTTACATATTTCGGTGAAAACTCTCTCGGCGGAAACTTTTTTCAGATTGTCGCAAAGTTTGCTCATCGCCGCCGACGTTCCGCTCTCTATCCCGAAGCCGAGAACGGACGAAAATCTCGCCGCGCGGAGTATCCTTAAAGCGTCTTCGTTAAACCTTTCTTCGGGGTCGCCGACCGCGCGCAACGTCTTGGATTCTATATCCGCTAAACCGCCGTATAAGTCGATTAAACCCGTCTTTTCGCTGTAAGCGAGAGCGTTTACCGTAAAGTCTCTGCGCTTTAAGTCTTCCGCAAGATCGGAGACGAATTCCACCTTTTCGGGGTGACGGAAATCGGAATATTCCCCGTCGCGGCGAAAAGTCGTGACTTCGTAAGGCTTTCCGCCCTTTATAACCGTGACCGTACCGTGTCTGAGCCCCGTCGCGACGGTGTTTTTCTCTCCGAACACGGCTATCACTTCTTCGGGCTTTGCGGAAGTGGTTACGTCCCAGTCTTCGGGAGTTCTCCCCATCACCGAGTCGCGGACGCAACCGCCGACGACGTACGCTTCGTAACCCGCTTTACCGAGCGAGTCCGTTATCTCGGCGGCATAGCCGTCGATATTTATCTTCAAGCCTTTTTACCCCCTACGGACGAAACGAACGCGAGTATCTCCGCACGGGCGGCGTCTTTTGACGTGTCGTTGAGATATTCGTGACGAACTCCGTCGTAAAGCACCTTTTTTACTTCTTTGACGCCGACTTTCTCGGTATAGAACTTTTCGAGTTTGTCGACGAGTTTTCCCATTCCGCCGACGGGATCGTCTTTGCCCGATATAAGTAGCACGGGCTTATCCGCGTCGATTTTTGCCGCGTTTTTCTTTGAGTAATTCTTCGGAAGCCCCTTGAAGAAATATTTATAGAAATTGTAACTCAAAACGAAGTTGCAGTCGGGATCTTTTTCGTATCTCTCGCACTCTTCGGGTATAGACGAGATAAACGTACCTTCCTTGAACTTCTTGTTGTACATCCCGAAAGACATTTTGGCGAGAAACTTCGCCGGTTTTTTCTTGCCGCCGAAAAAGCAGTTTATCTTGGATATTATCCTGCCGACGACAACCGTTATATCGTTCATATACGCGCTTCCGCCGACGATGAACCCGTCCGCGAGATCGGCGTGTTTTTCCATATACGCCTGCGTTAAAAACGAGCCGTAACTGTGCCCGAAAAGGACGAGCGGAAGATCGGGATATTTCTCCTTGTATATCCTTGCGAGAGTCGCAATATCTTCCACCGTATCGTTATACATATCGCCGTCCGAATAACCCGTTCTTCCGGGGTCGGTCTCGCCGTGACCGCGGTGGTCGTCTCCGAAGACGATAAAACCGTTGGCGGACATATACTCCGCAAGTCCGTTATACCTTAAAATGCTCTCCGCCATTCCGTGCGAGATCTGCAACATCCCCTTGGGGTTTTCAGCCTGCCACTCTCTGTACGCGATCCGTTTGCCGTCGTACGCCGTAAAAGTTCCCTTTATCATATAAGACATCTCCTTATCGCTTTTTTCCACTCTTCATAATATTTTTCGTATTTGCCGCCACATTCGGGCTCGAATATACGTTCGGTCTTTCTGAGTCCCGAAATGTCTTCCGGTCTTATAACTCCCATGCCGACTCCGCAAAGGTACGCCGCGCCGAGAGCGGTGCTCTCCTTTTCCGCGGGGCGGTTTACCGCCGCGCCCACGACGTTAGCCTGAAACTGCATCAGAAAGCCGTTTGCGGACGCTCCGCCGTCGCACCTTATCTCCGAAAGGGATATTCCGCTCTCTTCCTGCATGGTCTCGGCGAGATCTCTCGCGGAGTACGCCATCGCTTCGAGCGTAGCGCGCGTTATATGCTCTTTTTTCGTGCCGCGGGTAAGTCCGCAGATTATTCCCCTTGCGTCGCTGTTCCAGTACGGCGCGCCCATGCCCGTAAACGCAGGCACGACGTACACGCCGCCGTTGTCTTCTACCGCCGTGGCGAGCGTTTCGCTGTCCGCCGAATGCGGGAAAAATCCCATATTGTCGCGGAGCCACTGTATCGCGCTGCCCGCGTTGAACACGCTTCCTTCAAAGGCGTAAGCCGTCTTTCCGCACATTTTATAGCCGACCGTCGTAACGAGTCCTTTGCCCGATATTATCGCCTTGTCCGCAAGATTGTACAGCATAAACAACCCCGTTCCGTAGGTTATCTTGCCCGAACCCGCGTCGAGACAGCCCTGCCCGACGAGCGCGGCCTGCTGGTCGCCCGCCATACCGCAAAGCGGAATATTGACGCCGTTATACGTAAACTCACCGACCTTTTCGTCGCAAGCGACTATTTTGGGAAGACAATTTTCGGGTATACCGAATATTCCGAGAAGTTCGTCGTCGTATTCGAGCGTTTCAAGATTCATAAGCATAGTTCTCGACGCGTTTGTGACGTCGGTGACGAAAGCCTTTCCGCCCGAAAGTTTGTACGCGAGATAACTGTCTATCGTGCCGAAACACACTTCGCCCGCTCTCGCCTTTGCGCCTATCTCGGGGACGTTGTCCATAAGCCATTTTATCTTGCTCGCGGAAAAGTACGCGTCCATTACGAGTCCGGTCTTTTTGCGTATAATATCGCCGTATTTCACGGCGAGTCCGCGCATATATTCCGCACTCCTTCTGCATTGCCACACTATCGCGTTGTAAAGCGGTTTTCCCGTCGCTTTATCCCACGCTATGACCGTCTCTCTCTGGTTGGTTATGCCTATGCCGACGACTTCTTTGAGATTATCGACGCTTTCGAGTATTTCTATAAGCGAAGAGAGAGTGTGCGCATATATCTCGTTGGCGTCTTCTTCGACGTAGGACGGCTCGGGATATATCTGACTTATCGCCGTCGCCTTTTGCTTTACTATTCTTTTTTCCGTCAGGTCGTACAATACGGCGCGGGTGCTTGTCGTTCCCTCGTCGATCGCTACAATGTACTTCATACCGTTTCCCCTTATTGCGGACCGAACGTCCGCCGTATTATCATCGTAATACTATTGTAAAATATTTGCGCGTATTTTTCAAGCGTTTGGGCAAGTTTTACAAAATCGCGGTAAAATAAAACCGTTTACCGCGCATACTATATGGCGGAAGGTGAATTATATGAAAACCGTTGTTTTGACAGGCGGCGGCACGGCGGGGCACTGTACCCCGAACGTCGCACTGATACCGTATCTCGAAAAATATTTCGACAAGACCGTATATATCGGCAGCGAAAAAGGCATAGAGCGCGATATAGTCAAAAATCTGAATATCCCCTACTACAAGATACCGACGGCAAAACTCGAACGCAAGTTTACGCCGAGAAATCTCGCCATACCCGTAAAACTTGTTTCGGGAGTGTACAAAGCGAGAAAAATACTCAAAAAAATCGACCCGTCGGTGGTTTTTTCGAAAGGCGGATACGTTTCGCTACCAGTAGTCATCGCGGCGAAAAGCCTTAAGATCCCCGTCGTTTCGCACGAATCCGACCTGTCGGTCGGCCTTGCCAACAAGATAGCGTCGCGCTTTTCGGACGTAACGCTCACCGCATTCAGAAAGACCGCGGGCGAGATAAAAAACGGCAGGTACGTCGGCACGCCCATCCGCGTGGAACTCTATAAAAAACGGGATAAAAACGCCGTTCTGAAAAAACTCGGTCTCGATAAAAACAAAAAAACGGTGCTTGTAACGGGCGGAAGTCAGGGCGCGGACAGCATAAACCGCGCGGTCGCGGACTCGCTCGACGCGCTTACCGAAAAATACAACGTGATACTCGTATGCGGCAAGGGAAAGTCGACGGGAAAGACGGCAAAGAACTTTTACGAAACCGAGTACGCGGAAGATATGGGCGAACTTATGGCGGCGGCGGACGCGTGCGTGTCGCGGGCGGGAGCGAATACTCTTATGGAACTAATCTCTCTCGGTATGCCGACCGTCGCGATCCCGCTCCCGAAAGGAAATTCACGCGGAGATCAGGAAGAGAACGCGGCGTACCTGAAACGCAAAAAATTGATAACCGTACTCGAAGAAAGCAGGCTTAGCGGTGTAAATTTACTCAAAAAACTCGAAACGTTAGAGAAAAATCGCGACGAAATACGGGAAAGGTGCCTTGCGGCGGATCTTAAAAGCGGTGCGGAAAAAATTGCGGAGATCATCGCATCTTACGCTCTAAAAACACATAATGACAATGTCCCAATAAAAAAATCTTTTAAAACAAATTAAACCTGTTAATAACTATAGCCCGACCGAAATTGCATTGAAAAAATCAAGAATAAAATATAAATAAAGCGTTCGGGGACGGTTTTCCGTCCCCGAACGCGGGGTTTTATGGTCGTGTACAGGTAACTTGTACCGACAAATCAAATTCGTTTTCTGCAACCTGCGCTAACAACCCATATTTATTACGGGCTACATACGCGGGTGATTTATAATCGTTACGGGCGACACGCGTCAGCGCTTGTAGACCGTAAGTCCGTCGCCGTCGAAATCTACGACTACCGTGTCGCCAGGCAAAAACGCGTTGCCTATCATCTTCTTCGCGATGAGCGTTTCTACCGTGTGCTGTATATACCGTTTCAAAGGTCTCGCTCCGTACGTCGGGTCGTATCCGGCGTGGATTATCTCGTCTTTCGCCGTTTCGGTTATATATAGTCCTAATTGCTTCTCTTTGAGCCGCTCCTTTAAGCCGCCGAGCATAAGTTCCACTATGCTGCCTATTTCCTTTCTCGTCAGCGGCTTATAGAACACTATCTCGTCCAGCCTGTTGAGAAATTCGGGTCTGAAAGACGTTTTCAGGAGTTTGCCGACTTCTTCTTTGGCTTCCGCGGTGATGTTTCCGTCGTCGTCTATGCCGTCGAGTATTGCCGACGAGCCGAGATTGGACGTA
>CAMNIW010000088.1 GCA_946540675.1 uncultured Clostridia bacterium
TCGCTCGCTCCCGCGTTGAGATAACTTTCCGTTCCGTCGTTTATCGTTAAGCCGAACGATCTCGGTTCGACCGCGTCGTTGCTTCCGACGCCGAGCTCGAACGAATATATGCCGTCTTTTCTCAATTCGTCGAGAACGTTATAAGGAATATAATATACGCCTTGCGTAAACGTGGGCGCGTAAACTTTGTAGACGCCCTTATCGTCGAGAGTCATATAGGTCGCTTTTTCCGCGCTTAAAACAAACGCCTTTTCCGCGGTCTTGTGGCAGGTCTTGCAGACTCCGCCTTCGAAATCGTGCGCGATATTCTTTACCACGTTCCTGTATTCCGCTCTGCCGCAACCGTTTTTACATTCGTATAAATCGTATCCGACGGTATCGCAGGTCGCTTCTACGGCGGACTTCTTTTCGTACTCGTGTCCCAAAGGCTGAACGTTGTCGGTCTTATAGTCTTCTCCGCATCTTCCGCAGTGACGGGTCGTATAACCTTCGGTTTCGCACGTCGGAGCGGTAACTTCCGCTTTGGTCTGATCGTCAAGATGACCGAGCGCGGGGATCACTTCCGAATAAGAATCGTCGCAACGCGAACAAGCATAGGTCGCTCCGCCTTCTTCGGTACAAGAAGGCTCGGTCATGCTTCCTTCGACTTCTTTATAATCGTGCCCGAGTTTCTCTTGTCCGCCTTCTTTGACGACCGTTCTGGTCTCTTCGCAACGCGAACACTTCATAACGGCTTTTTCGTCGTCGGTACACGTTGCGGGGATAATTTCTTTCTCTACGCTGAAATCGTGACCAAGCGCTTCTATTTCTTCTTCGACGGTAGCGTCGCATCTCTTACAGGTCTTGACGAAAGTTCCGGCTTCCGTACAAGTCGGAGCCTTGCTTACAGTCCCTTCGTCATAATCGTGACCGAGAGCCGCTATTTCTTCGGTTTTTACGTCGTTACAACCGGAGCAGGTCAACGTTTTGACGCCCTTTTCGGTACACGTCGCCGCTTTTGTAATCTCTTCGACGTAAGTGTGTTCGTGTTCGCCTGTCGGTTTTGCGTTTTCGCACGCGACAAACATCGCCGCCGACGCGGACAGCGCCGCAACAATAGCGAACACGGCAATCAGTTTTTTCATAATTTCCCTCCCTTACATATTATCGGTTTGTGCAAACGAACGAAAAATACTTTTCTTTAAGCCTGCATCATTTATATTATATATCCCGATTTTGGGAGTGTAAATACACGCAAAAGTCCTAAAACTTCTCTATTTTATCTTTTTTAATCAAAACTAACCTTTTCCGACTTGACAAATACACCGAAAAGGTATTACCATTAAAGTATGGACGAAACTATTATTGACCTTATCAAAGGCATAAAATTCAGCGCAAGATTGACCGACTACTACGACGAACTCGAACACTCGCACACTTTTTATGAAATCGTGATAATAACGACGGGTTCGATAACGCACGTTACGGGGAAAAACGTATCGGAACTGACGGTCGGCGACGGGTTTCTCATCTGCCCCGACATAAAGCATAAATATATAAGAAAAGATTCCTGCATACACCGCGATATAATGATATCCGAAGACATTTTTAAGGAAGCGTGCGACTATATCGACGCGTCTCTCTACTCCAACCTGAGAGAAAAAGGGTTCGTCAGGTTCAAGATGAGTAAAAACGACGTCTTGTCGGTGGAAGATATGATATCGACCTTTTTCGAAACGAGCAACAAGATCGACAGGAACTCTTACGCGAAAATCATATCGTGCAGCGTGATAGGACATGTTTTTTCGTATGAAAAATTGGGCAGTTATCGCTCTAACGAATTTAAGTCAAAATGCCTTACTTCCATCAATGAGAACTATAATCTGCCCGACGCTTTGGAAAGGATAAGAAAAGATCTCGGCTACTCTGAAGTTTATTTTTGCAAAAAATTCCGAGAATCCTTTTCGGAAACGCCTACCGACTATATAAATTCCGTGCGTATCCAGAACGCGAGTTATCTTCTCGTCAGTTCTTCTTATAACATCAACGAAATTTGCGAAACGGTAGGGTTTTTATCTATTCCCTATTTTATTAAATTGTTCAAAAGGTATTACGGGACGACCCCCGCCGCCTATCGCAAAACAGCCAAAAAAGCGGGATCGCACATTACGACCGTTTAGTTATACAGCCTGTGCGTCAATGCGGAATAGGTTACGTTTTGCTCGTAACCGTTATAGAGTTGCGCGTCCGCATAGTTGTCGCCCGTCGCTTTCGGCGACATATCGGGGTGCTCGAGAGCGGGTATTTCCGCCGCCGCGCCGGAGATATATTCCTTTAATATCCCGTATTCGTGTTCGAGACGCAATATAAGTCCGCCGAAACGGATATCGAGCACTTCGAATCCGAAAGGCTTGTTTTCGGCATCCCAGACATTTCTGAAAGAAAGATAAAACTTCTTTATTCTCCTGATAATTATCGGAAACTCTTCGGCAACTGCCGAGAGTTTTTCTTTATCGCCCGAAGAATACGCCGCTATAAGTCGCGGACGAAGTCCCGACTTCAATTCGAGCACGGAACAAAGATCGCTCATTTCTCTAATTAGCGCCGCAAAGGGCGTTTTTCTCTTTTTTAACCTGTCGAGAACTTTTTTGTTCGCGGTGTAATACGGCGCAAAGTTTTCGCTGTCGGCGCGGTCGCTTATACCCATAAACGGATCTTCGTAAAAGAGATATTTGCACGGATTTGCGAGTTTTTGTTCTTTCTCCGAATACACGACGTTGGGAAGGTCGAGCGCGTAAAGTTCTTTAAGCGTATACCCCGTGAGAAACTTAGCCGCGCGGCTCTTTTCTCCCGAAGCGAGCCTGACCGTATACGCCTTTGCGGAAGCGGTCAGAAGCGACGCCCATACGGCGTTATACGAACACTCCGCGCCGTCGTCGCCCCACGCGGTGATGCAATAGTCGTTCACCTTGCCCGTCGCGGCGCGCAGCGACGCCGACAAACAGCGATCCGTAAAGCCGTTGAACGGTGCGAAGCCGTACCACTTGTGCGCTCCCCCCGCGAAAGAAACGTCGTCGGAAATCTTTTTGACGACGTTTATCTTGTCGGCGTAATCTTTACGGGAAGTATCGCCGTAACTCCACGCCGTGAGCGTGAGCCCTTCGGGAAGTACGAATTTCCCGTCCTTTCCAAAATACTTCTCGAACATATCCGACCAGACGGCGGGTTTCAAGCCGTATTTCGCGGCTAACTCCATAACCTTTAAGGTGTGCTCGTAAAATATCTCGGGACGATCCGGATAGCCGTGAAGTTCCCTGTATTTGCCGAGTCCGAAAGAAAACGCTTCGTCCATACCGACGTTTATGCGCTTGCTCTTAAAAAGCCGAGACACGGTCTTGAAAATATTGTCTATCAGCAGGTACGTGCGCGGCTCGCCTATAAGGAGAGCGTCGCCCGTATCGCGTATTTCTTTATAATACGGGTCGTAATGGTTAAATATGCGAGCCATATGAGCGAGCGTTTGCACGTACGGAACTATCTCTATGCCGAATTCGTCGGCAAAATCCACTATCTCCTTTATCTCGCTTTCGGTATACCTTCCGCGCATATAACCCATGAGCGGTTCGCCGTCCGTTTCCAGACAGTCTTCGAGATATAATCCGAGATAGGAATACCCCGCAAACGCAAGGCGGACTATATAATCCTTTAACCCGTCTACCGAAGGCACTCCGCCGCGCGCGCAGTCGAGCATTACGCCGAATTTGTCAAATACGCATTTGCTCCGTCCGCGTTTATACGAACCCGTGATTACCGCGGTTACCGCGGCAAAGAGATAGCGCTTTTCGGAGTACTCCACGGCGTAACCGCCGCCTGTCTCCGTTACCGAAAAACCTTCGTTATCGCTCTCTACGGGATACAAAGTCAATTCGCCTTCATAAAACAGTCTGCTTTCCGCTTCGGCAAACGCCGACGCAATTTTTTCAGATCCGTGAACAGTGAACTTCATAATACTTAAATCAACTAAAATTTATAATTTTACCGCGTTTTATAACACAGTCAATGGTCTGTCGCCGTAAAACCCGACGTTTTTTATACAAGTCTGAATTTTGCGACTCTCGCGTAAAGGCTCGTTCCGTAATCGAAAGGCTTGACTATATAACTCTTACCGTCTGAAAGAAGTATTTTTTCGCCGCTGTCGAGCCATACGGCGTCCTTTATCGTTTTATCGGTCTTTAACGTTACCGTTTTACGGTCTTCCGCTCTCGCGACGTTTGCGTTGGCAAGCATAGGAACGCCCTTCGTCACCGCGTAACAGAACTCGCCGTCGTAAAAAACGTCGGCGTTTTCGGCTTCCGTTTCCGCAGGTATGCTTCTCGATAAAAAGTCGTCGTTCTTTCTTTGCCACTGCCCCATATAACCGAGAAGAGCCGATTCGTACTCGGTAAACGTTCCGTCGGCACGGGGTCCCGCGTTAAGGAGCAGGTTGTGATTGAATTTGCGGCAGTCGATGAGAAGGCTGATAAGATCTTTGGTCGACTTGAAGCATATATCGTCGGCGGCGTACCCCCAGTGATCGGTCAAAGATTCGCACACTTCGCCTGCCAAAGGCTTGCCGTCGGATTTCACGCGGAAAGGCTTACCGCGCTCGAAAGTTACGCTGTCTATCTCCTTGTTACCCGTTTCGCCGAGAGCCGAAAGCCCCGTGTTGTTGATGATCATCGCTTCGGGTTGATATTTCCTTATCGTAGCGTAAAGCCTGTCTTCCTGCCAGTCGGCGTCGGGTTTATCCCACTTTCCGTCAAACCAAAGTCCGCCTATCTTGCCGTAATTTTTGCAAAGTATCTCCACGCTCGCTATAAGATAATCTATATATTTCGGGAAATCGGTATTATAATATTCGTTATGCCAATCGAGCAAAGTATGATAGAAAAACGGAATTATACCGCCGGCGTTGCACGCGTCGACAAACTCACGTACAAGATCTCTTTTGCAAGCCGAATGCGGCGCGTCGTAATCGCTTAATCCGCAAGTGTCGAAAAGAGAAAAACCTTCGTGATGACGGGTGGTAAGCGTTATATACTTTGCACCGGCGTTCTTTGCCGTAGCGACGAGTTTTTCCGCCCACTTCTCGTCTACGTAAAATTTGTCTTTGAGTTTTACGTATTCCTTGTCGGGGCATTTTGCCTGCGCCATATACCACTCGCCTTTACCGATAACGCTGTAAAGTCCGAAGTGGACGAAAAGTCCGAAACCGAATTTTTTGAACCGTTCTATATATTCGTACGCCATATTTTACCTCGCACTTTGATAATACAATTATATTATTTGCGCCTGATAATGTCAACGCTTTATCAAAACATTGGTGCAATGACAGTTAAAAACATTGACGCAATGGCAGTAAAAACAGTGACGCAATGACAATAAATAAACATTTGCAATGACAAAGAAACGTCTATATTCCCGGGGGATCCTTCGAAAGGTCCGTCAAGATAGCGGTTCTCAGGATGACGGGTAAAAAACATTTTTATTGTCATTCAGAGCGAAGCGAAGAATCTCAGCGGGTTTGAGTTTGGTAAACGCTTGAAATATAGTAGCGTAAAGCATTTACACGCTGAGATTGCCACGTCAGACTTCGTCTTCCTCGCAATGACAAGAAGCAGATATTGACAGAATGACGGGAAAGACAAATTACCGCTTGTTCAACGCGGGTTGTTTGTCTATTGTCATTCCGAGTGAGTGTAACGAACGTGGGAATCTACTATGGTCTATAATTCAAGGGGATTCTTCCCGCTGCCCGTCAGGTATGTTGACAAGGACGGAAAACGGATAATAAAATACGGCGCGGCGATAAATACTATCGCCGCGCCGCCAAACCTTATGGCTTGCTTTGTTTTGTTTCAGACTCAGTCACCGGTGTAGCCGTAGACTACTTTTGCGTGACATTCGTCCCATACGCCGTACCATTCTTCCATAGCGGGAGCGCCGAACTCGTCGTCTCTGAAATAAATGGTCTGGTCTTCGTTCCATCCCGCGAATACGTCGTGCGATTCCGCGGATACGGTCTGGATGTTTTTGCCCGTTCCTGCCGCTATAACGCGTACGGACGCAGGAATTATTAT
>CAMNIW010000089.1 GCA_946540675.1 uncultured Clostridia bacterium
AGAAAGGTGTACTGTATAGATTCGCTCGGGGCGTCTTCGGGTTACGGCCTTTTGGTGCAGTATCTTGCGGATATGAAGGACGAAGGACTTTCCGCCGAAGAACTGTGCGCCCGTGCGGAAAAACTGAAAACGAAGATAAACCACGTGTTCTTTTCTACCGATCTTACCTACTACGTCAGGGGCGGCAGGGTGTCGAAGGTCGGCGGATTCGTCGGGACTATTCTCAAAATCTGTCCCGTGCTCGATATGAATTCCGAAGGAAAACTCATACCGCGCCGTAAAGTGATGGGCAAGAAAAACGCCCTTAAAAACCTTTTGCGGCAGATGTGCGAAAAAGCCGAAGGCGGCACGGAATATTCGGGGAGATGCTATATAAGCCACTCGGATTGTTTGTCCGACGCCGAAGAACTCAAAAAAGCGGTGGAAGAATCTTTCGAGAAACTCAAAGGCAAGGTGGAGATATACTACATAGGCACGACTATCGGCAGTCATACCGGCACGGGGACGGTCGCGCTGTTCTTTGTCGGGGCCGAGAGAGTGAAATAGGATTTTTCACGCGGCAAAACGCAAATTTATTGATAAATATATATCATAAATTCTTGACAAAATATAAAACGTGGTATATAATAAATTAACCGAAAGTGCGTTCGGGTCTTTTTCGTACGCGTTTTCGGGAATATACCTTGCTTGCGGCATTGACCGTAAGCCGAATAAGTCCGGGAGGTAAATATATGAACAAGTACGAAATGCTTTACATTTTGGATGCCGCTCTTCCCGACGAATCGAAAGAGGCGATAGTCGCCAAATTCGAAGAAGTCGTCACCAAGAACGGCGGTGCTGTCGAGAAGACGGAAAAGCAGGGAATCAAAAAACTTGCTTACGCTATCGACTACAAAACGGAAGGTTATTATGTGCTTATGGCGTTCGAAGGAGACGGCAAACTCGTGCAGGAAGTCAAGCGAGTTGTCGGAATCACCGACGGCGTTTTAAGAAGACTTATAACCAAGTGCTGATCGGAGGAAGAATATGAATAAGTTGTATTTGATCGGAAACCTTACGAGAGACCCGGAAATGTCCGAAACCCCCAGCGGAATAGCGTTTTGCCGTCTCGGCATAGCGGTAAACAGACCTTACACGGGGAGCGACGGAGAGAGAGCGACCGACTTCTTCAACATAACCGTTTGGAGAGGGCAGGCTGAAAATTGCGGAAGATACCTTAAAAAAGGCAGCAAGATAGCAGTCGTCGGAAGCATACAGAACCGCCAGTACGAAGACAAAGAAGGAAATAAAAGACAGGTTACCGATATAATCGCTAACGAAGTCGAATTTTTGTCCGTCAGGAATCAGAACGACGGATCCGATTACGGTGAGCCGACAGGCTATCAGAATGCACCGCGCGCAACTTCAAAGCCGACCTTAGAGCAGGTCGACGACGATGACGAGTTGCCGTTCTAATTAAAAAAGGAGAATAAAAAATGGAAGAGAACAATACTACCGCTGCTACTCCCGTAGCGCCTAAAAAGCCTATCAGAAAAGCGCCGAGAAGAAAGGTTTGCCAATTCTGCGTAGACAAGGCTACGGAGATCGATTATAAAGACGTCGCGAAATTGAGAAAATACGTTACCGAGAAGGGCAAGATGCTCCCGAGACGTATGACCGGCGTTTGCGCAAAGCATCAAAGGATACTTTCTTCTGCGATAAAGAGAGCGAGAATCGCCGCTTTATTGCCGTTCAAAGGCGAATAAGATAACAAAAAACACGGAAGTCGCAAAATGCGACTTCTTTTTTTGACAAAAAACGTAAAATCGGTTGAAAATTTTAATTAGAACATATATAATATAACAGTAAAAACAAAGGAGACATCTGAAAATGCCGTTATTTGAAAACTTTGAAGAATTCAAAAACGTTTCTCCCGCGCTTCAATGGGCGATATTTATCGTAGGTTGCCTGATAGTGTTGGTGGCTGCCGTTTCGGTCGTCATCTCGATATGGCTTGCGATAAAGTATATCGTCTACAACCGCAGGATGAATTCCCGCAACCTGTCAGGTAAAGACGCCGCGAGAATGATTCTCGACAGTCACGGACTTCAACGCATTAAGGTATCCACCTTCGGCTCGCTGATTTTCGGCAACAGTTATTCTCATTACTTCAAAAAAGTTCGTCTGAGAAGGCTTACGACTAAAAAGCAGAGCATAACGTCCCTTGCGATGGGCGCGGAAAAGGCCGCTCTCGCCATACTCGACAAGGAAGGCGACAAGGATATGAAAACGCGTATTGTTCTGACTCCGCTTATGTACTTCGGACCGTTCGCGTTTATACCGCTCGTCGTTATAGGCGTCCTTATCGACATCATACTCTTCAACTTTACGGGCGTCGCCACGACGATTTCCGTAGTGCTCGGGTTCGCTTTGTTCGGCGTATCGTTCGTGTTGTCGATAATGACTCTTAAAACCGAGAAAAAGGCGCAGGCAAGGGCTTGCGAGATATTGCGGCAGGAGAATATGGCGACCGAAGAAGAAATAGGGATGATGCAGGAACTCTTCAAACTCTACAACATCCAGTACGTCAACGACATAATTCTCGAATTCTTGCAACTCATAATGCGTATTCTTCAATTCGTCGCCAAGATCCAGCAGGGTTCTTCTTCGAATAGCGGAGACTAAACGATTAAAAAACGATATATAACTTTAACAAGGAAACAAAAATGAAAAAATTATCGTTACTTATAGTTTCTTTGGTCGTTTGCATAGCGACCGTATTCTCACTCGCTTCCTGTACGATAGAAGGCGAAGGCACCACCACGATCAACGCCGACAATAAAAAAGACAGCCTTGAACTTCTCAATTCGTTTTTCGATACGACTATCGAAAACGGAAATTTCAAGGTTACTACGAAGGCTGACGGCAGAGTTATCAGCGTCGAAAGCATCGACGGCGAAAAGACTCACACCGATTTCAAGACGACGGGTGCGCAGACTTACGCGTTCAAACAGGGCGAAACCTACTATATGGCTACCGCGACCGAAGACGGCGGTTACTATATGACGGGCAAGGAGTATTACGACCAATATCATTATAATTTCAAGAACTCCTTCGCGATGCTCGATATGATACCGGAAGAAGGCGAAGACGCCGGCACGTTTACCTGTGTTTCCGAGATAAAGAGCAAGGACAAGATAAGCGAAAGCGAAGCGCAGACGGATAGCACCGCTACGTTGACTTTCGAAGTTACGGGAGAAGGCGGATCGATAACGATCGTCGCGACGGCCGAAAACGACTTGGTAAAGACCGTAACCGTTACGAGAAAAGAACAAGAGACCGAGTTTGTTAGCGAAATGACTTTCGAATACGGCAACATTTCGGTAACCGTTCCCGATATAACCGAATGGGCCGATATGACCGATTCCGGCAACCCCGAAGAAGGGGGAGAAATTCCGGAAGGCGGTGAAGGCGAAGAAGAAAATATCGAAGATCCGGATCTTGGAGAATAAAACGACGCAATAAGGGGACGGCAACGCGCTGTTCCGTCAGGGATCGTTAAAATAAAAACAAAAATTCAGCCCGCCGTATTTTGCGAAAAGCGAAAACGGCGGGCTTGTTTTTTGTCCGAAAAACAAAAGTTTTTTATAAATTTTTGTTGATAAACTCTATGAAAATGTTGATAAACGCCACTTTTTCTAAAAGTTATCCACATTTATCCACACAAACGTATGTTCTTGTTAATAACTCCGAAAAAGGGCTGTCGCGGCAAAGCGACAGCCCTTTTTTCGGGTGATTTTTATCAATAGCCGTATTTTTTCTTGCCGTAGCAAAAGATGAATATAAGCGAGACTATCGCCGCGAGAGCGTCCGACACGGTTATGGATATCCATATTCCGTCCACGCCTAAAAATACGGGCAGGACAAGCACTGCGACGACCTGAAAGACGAGCAGCCGAAGGGTAGACAAAAGTCCCGAAACGAACCCGTTGTTCAGCGCGGTGAACAGTCCCGATCCGTATATGCAAAAGCCGCTGAACAGGAAGACCGTCGAAGATATGAGTATGGCGCGGACGGTTATTTCGTACAGTTCGGCGTTATAGCCGACGTAAAGCATAGAGAGCGGCACGGCGCATATCTCCGCGAGAATTACCATAATGACTGACAATACCGAAATTATGATAAAACTCTTTTTGAAAACGTTTTTGAGTTCGGCTTTGTTGCCGGAGCCGAGATTATATCCGACGATCGGCGCGGTACCCGAAGTATAGCCCAGGAATATCGCCACGAAGATGAAACTTATATACGCGAACGTTCCGTACGCCGAGACGCCGTTTTCGCCGAGATACTGCATAAGTTGGTAATTGAATATTATTCCGACTATCGACATAGACACGTTGGATATAAATTCCGAAGAGCCGTTGAAACAACTTTTAAGCAAGGCTTTTCCGTCGAACTTGGGTCTTCCGAGCCTGATTGTCGTATTTTTGCCGAAGATAAAGAAGAAAAGCGGTATTACTCCGCCGACGACCTGTCCGAGCGCGCTTGCCGCCGCGGCTCCGACCACGCCCCACTTGAATACGGCTATAAACAGCGCGTCGCCTATCATATTAGTAAGTCCCGCCGCGAGTGTTATATAAAACGCAAGGCGCGGTCTTTCGGCGACCACGAGAAACTGTTGCAACCCGAATTGCAGGGCGAAAAACGGCGTTGCCGCGAGAAGTATTCTGCCGTATAAGACGCAATATTCGGTCATTTCGCCTTCCGAGCCGAGAAATTCGGCGATGTTCCGTGTAAAAATTATGCTCACGGCGGAAAGGATAGTGCAGGCGACGACCGAAGCGACGACTATAAGCGAAAATATCTCGTTGGCTTTTTGTCTGTCGCCTTCGCCTAAAGTCTTCGATACGAGCGCGCTTCCGCCCGCGCCGAACATAAAGCCGACCGACGCGAGTATCATAATAAGCGGATATATAAAGTTGACGGCGGCAAACTCGGTTTTTCCGGCAAAGTTTGACACGAAAAAGCCGTCCACCACGCTGTATACGGACATAAACAGCATTACGCCGATAGACGGCAGGGCGAACTTTATGAGTTTTTTTAAGTTGAAGCGATCGGATAACTTTATCTGCATACGTGCGGGCATTATAACACGGATAAATTTTTAAGTCAAACGCATAACGGCAATATTTGTCAATATATTTTAGTATGGCGGTATTAAAAAATTGAAGACGTCGGTCATTGCGAAAATATATGCGTTTTTAGCGGTAGCGGTACTGTCCGCGGTCGCGCTTTTTACGGCGAACGCCGCGGCGAAAGAAGCCGAAGACGCGGCGGCCGCTCCTAAACCCGACCTTACGGTGGTCATAGACGCCGGACACGGCGGAATAGATTCCGGCGTAACGGGAAAGGAGAGCGGAACAAAGGAAAGCGATCTCAATCTGTCCATCGCGCGCGAACTCAAAAAACTCTTTGAAGAAGCGGGGATCAGGGTCGTTATGACGCGCGACGGCGAAGACGGACTCTACGGCGAACTCTCGAAGGGATTCAAGATGCGCGATATGAAAAAGCGCAGGGAGATAATAAATTCCGCGGGGGCGAGAGTTATGATATCGGTGCATCTCAATCACTTCTCGGACTCTTCGCGGCGCGGAGCGCAGGCTTTTTATAAAAAAGGGAGCGAAGAAGGTCTTAAACTTGCTACCTTCCTGCAAAAAAATCTCAACTTATCGAGCGGACAGGTAAAACGGTATTCTCCGCTCGTCGGGGATTATTACGTCTTAAACGAGTCCGAGCCCGTCGCAGCATTGTGCGAGTGTTGCTTTTTATCCAACTCCGAAGACGAAAAACTTATCTTGAGCGAAGACTACCGCCGCGAGATTGCAAGCCTTATATATAGGGGGACTATGGAGTATCTCGCGTCCTGAAAAAACGAAAGCGGGCTGACGCTTTTGC
>CAMNIW010000090.1 GCA_946540675.1 uncultured Clostridia bacterium
TATCTCGCGAAAAAGGCTTTGACGCGCGAAGTCGGATCGGAAAATCCGAGAGAAGACGTAAGACGGATAGAGAGAGAAGCGTTAAAGAGAATAAACGCGCTCGGGATAGGCTGTCAGGGCTTCGGCGGAAAGGTCACGGCGATAGGCGTATCGTGCGAAGTCGCGCCCACGCACATTGCGGGGCTTCCCGTCGCGGTCAACGTTCAGTGCCACTGCGTGCGGTGCGAAAGCGAGGTGCTGTGATGATAAAACTCGTTTTGCCGCTCGACAAAGAACGGCTGAAAGAACTTAAAGCAGGCGATTCGGCGCTATTGTCGGGCGTTCTTTTCACGGCGAGAGATTGCGCGCACAAGCGCATATGCGAATATCTCGACAGGGGAGAGAAACTTCCGTTCGATATAGTCGGAGCGACCATATATTACGCCGGTCCGTGTCCTGCGAAAGCGGGTATGGCGAGCGGCAGTTGCGGACCGACCACTTCGGCGAGAATGGACGCCTACTCACCGAGACTTTTCGATTTCGGGCTCGGCGGAGCGATAGGCAAAGGCGACGTCGGAGAAGAAACGAAAAAGGCGATCGCGAGAAACGGCAAGGTGTATTTTGCGGCGATAGGCGGCGCGGGCGCTTTGTACGGCAAGGCGATAAAAAAGAGCGAACTCGTCGCCTTCCCCGACCTTTTGAGCGAAGCGGTGTACAGGCTGGAAGTAGAAGATTTCCCCGTCGTCGTCGCGGTGGACTCGAAGGGGAACTCCGTTTATCGCTAAACTTTTTCGGCGTCGGGGTTCGGCTTTGATCGGTTCGCACCCGTAAATACCGTTAAGATAATAAGCGGCTCGGCGGAAAATTCCGCCGAGCCGCCGTAATAAAGTCTTGATAAAGAAGAGCCGCCGCGGGGCGATTCCCCGCGGCGGCTCTTCAACAACCGATTCACTGTTTTAACTGATTGTCTACCTACCGATTACATTATACCATATATGGCGGACGAAAACAAGGCAAGCGGCAAAACCCGAAAAAACAATGGCAAAAAATTGAAGTATTAAGCAAAAAATAACCCCGTTTGCGGTTTTTGCAAACGGGGGAGATTAAAATCGATCATAAAAACTTGTCGCGGAACTCTCTCGGCGTGTAACCGACGAGCCGTTTGAACGCTTCCGTAAAGGACGACGGGGTTTTGAATCCGGCGAGATCGGATATTTCCGCAAGGGAAAGCGACGGATTTTTCATAAGCCTTTTCGCACGGGAAAGGCGGAGTTTTGTAAGGTGGTTTATCGGCGTGTCGTGCATATACCGCTTAAAAGCCTTGGTGAAGTAGGTGTATGAATATTCCGATTCCGCGGCTATTCTCTCTATCGAGAGTTTCGGGTCGGTAAAGTGTTCGGACATATACAAAATGCTCTCTTTCATATGTAAGAAATAAGTCCTTTCGGGCTTGCGGTTGTCCGTATTGTCTTTAAGACCGTCGGTAATGAGAATTTTAACTATATCGTATATCAAAGACTCGTCGAGAGAAGAAATAAATTCTTCCATCAAAGAAACGAGATCTCTGCTCAGCAAAAATCGGTTATAAAACATCTGATTGCCGAAGCCGAGTTCTTTTTTTATGCGGTCGAGATATTTTTTATCTACGACAAGGGATACGACGTCCGATTCGAGTTCGACTTCGACGCCGTGCGGAGCAAACGGATTTACGGGGTAGCAATAGCCGACTTCGCCGAGATAGCCCGCTTTCATATAATAAAGCAGCGGCATCGTTGTAAAAGGCGCGACGAATTCGTATGCTTCGTGCGAGTGGATAAAGGGTTGCAGTTTTTCCCCTTTGTGCGATTTGTATTCGGCTATGCTGAATATATCCGTGGTGTAGATTTTGTCAAAAAGTTTTAATTGTTCTTCGTCTGAAACGTGTGCGAAACGTAATGTCATTTGCGTCCTTGAATATATATTAGGATTAAATTATGCCGACAATGCTTTTATAAAAAACGGGCGCCGCCGCTTACGCGACGTCACCCGAAAGAAGTCCGTCAAATTCAGTCCGTCATTATCCGTATGTCGCGAAAAAGCATATACGTGTGTGCATAATTTTAACAAAGTTAACGGACTTTGTCAATAGAAAAGAAAAAAATTTTTCAAAAAAACACTTAAAAGTGACAATAAAGATACGGGTTATCTTTTGTCAAAATAAATCTTTAACTTGCCGTCGGACAAATATAACCGCCGCGGACAATACCGCTCGGCGCAAAGCCGAATATAGCAAATCCGTAAAGATTTATTCGGTTGTCGCTATTCCCGTACGGAAAAGCGACCTTGCGGCGGCTTGCCCGACATATTCTACTGCACAATTTTACAAAAACGCGAAAATCTTTCAGTACTACTGAACAATTTTATCAAAACACGCAAAATCTTTCAGTAGAAAAACGAAAATGCATATCTTTAATTATACTTTTTGAAGTTTTCAGCCTGTTCCATTACTTTTGCAAAGACTTCTTCGTCCCACTCTTCCGGATAACGGTTTTCGTATAATAATATGTTTTTCCTTTGCCGTTTATTAAATATACATTGTAAACAGTATATCATAAGGGCAAAAATATTTCAATAATAAAAAGGATAAAAGCGGTTAAAGAAACTCTCTTTAGCCGCTTTTATCTCGTTTTTTATACCGTTTTGTCTTTTTTGTCGTCCCAAAGATTGTTCCTGTCAGGGTGCGTTATCGCGCTCAATATGTTTTCCTGTATCTTCGGGTTTTCCTTTTGCATTTCTTTTAGCAGGTTTTTGATATATTCGCGCTTTGTGTGCTTGTCCGCGGGGCAGGGGTTATGGATTATCGGTTTGTCTTTCGCAAATCCCGCTATCTCCTTTTCCCGTATATACAGCATAGGACGTATAACCGTTATTTCCTTTCTCGAAAGTTTAGTCACGGGCGAAAAAGTCGATATCCTGCTTTCGTAAAAAAGAGATAAAAGCAAAGTTTCTATAAGGTCGTCCGCGTGATGTCCGAGCGCCACTTTGTTGCAACCCATCTCCGCCGCTACGTTATTCAGCGCGCCGCGCCGCATATTCGCGCACAGACTGCACGGGTTTGGCTCTTTGCGTTCGTCAAAAACTATTCTCCCGATAAGCGTTTTTTCCACGCGGTATTCGACGCCGAGTTCTTCGCAAACTTTTTTTACGGCGTTCACTTCGTTTTCGTCGAGACCGAGCCCCATATCCACCGTTATCGCTACCAAATCGAATTTTTTTGGATAAAATCTTCTTAAAGCGGCGAGAATATACAGGAGAGTGACGCTGTCTTTTCCGCCCGAAAGCCCGACGGCGATCTTATCGCCTTCGTCTATCATCGCGTAATCTTCGACCGCGCGACGGGTTTTGGAGAGCAGTTTTTGTAAATCCATATTTTACACCATTGACACAAAGCATTATTTTTGTTATACTTTAATATATTTTAAGTAAAAAAGCAAGCAAATGGAATTAAAAAATGGCGCAGTGGCTCGGTAACGCCCTTTTGGGGTTGTTCCAAAACAAATACGTGGCGACGCTTTTCGTGTCGATGTTTCCGCTTATAGAACTGAAAGGGGCTATCCCCATCGGCAGGGGACTTTTCGGTCTCGGACTGTGGGAAACCGCGGGGGTGGCTTATCTCGGCTCCACGGCGGCGGGCGTCCTTGTGTTCTTTCTTTTGATACCCGTATTCCGACTTCTGAAAAAGATAAAGTTTATTGACAGGCTGATACTTAAAATAGAAACCGTCATAGGCGAAAAAGCCGAAAAAATAGCCGCAAAGTCAAACGGAAAAGCCGAAAACAAGGCGATTTTTATCAAAATGCTCGGACTTTTCATATTCGTGGCGGTGCCGTTCCCCGTAACGGGCGTATGGACGGGCGCGTCGATAGCGGTGTTTCTCGGACTTAAATTCCGCGAAGCGTTGCCGGCGCTTGCGCTCGGAAATCTCGTCGCGGGGGCGATAATCACTTTGCTTACCTTTCTTTTCGAGCCGTACGTGGATATAATAATCTACGTGCTTTTCGCGATAGCGATAGTGATGGTCGTAATAACGATAGTAAAATTAGCGCGTTCCAAGCCGAAAAACGGCGGGGACGAAGGCAATACCTGAAAATTTTTCACGAGGGAAAAACCAATGTACCAACTTTTCAATTCGGCGGTAACGAAGATAAAAAGGATAGATTTCCTTAAAACCGTTATCAAAAAGAAAGCCGAAGAATCGGGCTCTTTGACAGGCGAAGCGGCTGTTTTAAGAAAGAAAAACGGCTGGGCGGACAGGCTGGAAAACGACGTCAGACTCTACCGCATCAACGCGCAGATTGCCGCCGCGGACAAGAGCGTCGCGGAGTGCAAAGAAGAGATAAAAAAACTTAAAAACGAAGCGTTGGACGAACTCGCCGACGCGTACCCCAAGGCGACGACCGCCGAGCACCGAGAAAAGGTTCGCGCCGCGGTCAGATATCTTACCGACGGCAAAACTCTTTTGTATTCCGACGTGGACGCGGGCGGAGTCGAAGGCGAAACGCAGATAGTCGGCGTCATCACCACTCAGGACAAGAAAAAACGCGGCGAAGTGGCAAGGCTGGTAAAAGCGGGGCTCGTTTCCGATACGGGAAAAGTGGTCGAAAGACCCAAGATATGCGCGTACGTTTACTCTAAGGACGAACCCGAAGGAATAGAAAAGGAAGCCGACGACACTTTCAAGAAAAAAACTCGCCGTGCGGTACGGGAAAAGAAGAAAGCGGACGGAAGAAAGAGATTTTTCGGCAACCTGAAAACTTCTTACGTCAACATAAATTCCGTATACGTTATCGCAATTTTCGCGATCTACGCCGTTTTCACGCTATGGGCGACGCTTTCGGAACTTTCCGATACGGCGTTTTATCCGCTGAGAAACAAACTCCCGATAGCCCTTGCGATAGCCTTTTGCGCATACGCGGTATTCGCTCTCTTTTACGAGAAACGCGGCGGCTTTGCGGATAAAGTCGCGCTCTTTCTCGTTCTCGCGTCGATAGTAGATTTCGTATGTCTTGCTTTTGCGGAAAACCCCGTCGGGCGACTCGTCAAACCCGTGCTGGAAATCGTTTGCGGACTTTGGTTTATGATATTCGGTTCGGCTGTGCGCTTTACGAGAACGGTCGACGGAAAGGAAGCCTGTTCGACGGTCTACGCAAAGATATTTTCGCTCTTTTCGGGCGTGCTTTTGGCGTGCGTCGTCGCGGCCGCTCCCGTTTCGGCGTATTTCTATTCGCTTTTCGGTGCGATAACCTTTGCGGCGACCTGCTTTGCGGTACTTCTTTTCGCGCTCAAACACAATTCGACGGCAAAGGTCGGCGCGTACCTTTCGGCGGCGTTTTATCTCACGGCTTTTGCGATCGCGGACGGCGGAACGCTGTTTACGGTTCTTTACGGAACGCTCGGCGCGGCGATGATACTGTGCCTTGCTATAAATAAATTCAGGAGACAAGGAAAATGAAGATAAGGCTGAACGAAGATCGGGAAGTCGTGAAAACCATAAGGGAAGGGCTTAAAGCCAAAGACGGGTATTGCCCGTGCAGAGTAGGCAAACTCCCCGAAAACAAGTGTATGTGCGAAGAGTTCAAGGCGCAGATAGCCGACCCCGACTATGAAGGCTATTGCCATTGTAAACTTTATTATAAGGAAAAATGATACGACATATTATATAATATGTAGATAAAATGACGTTCGCCCCCGCGGTTTCGCGGGGGCGAAAAACGTCTGAAAGCGTTATAAAAATTTTTTTGAAAAGTTTTAATTTTTGCTTGACAGTAAAAGGCGGATGTGGTAATATAGATAGGCTATCGACGAGAT
>CAMNIW010000091.1 GCA_946540675.1 uncultured Clostridia bacterium
GCTTCGAGCATCGCCGTTTCGTTGTATTGGTACGCCGGGTTGAAATTGTTCGTGTTCGACAGGAACGCGTACTTTTGAAGAACGTATTCGTACGGATCCACTTCGATCTCGTCGATGACCGGCGCGCGGGAAGCCGTCGTTTCGCCTTCGTACACCACGACGTACTCGTTCGTCGCGATCTCTCTGTTCGTGACGATGATACGCACCGGGTACGCCACTTCGCCCATCATGCCGGGCGCGATAATGACTTGCGTGCCCTCTTCGCCTTCCACGATATACCCTTTCTTGTCGCCCGACGCTCTTTCCCAGTCGATGACGAACTTCGCGCTGAATTCCTTCACCTGCGTTGCGGACGTAGTCAAAACGTTCACTCTCACCGTTTCGGCGAGCGGTTCGCACGGTTCCATAACGTACAGGGAGATCGGTCTCGCCTCTTCAAACGTCAATTTGCCGTCGTCGTCGTATTCGCGGTAAATATAATTCTTATCCGCTTCGCTGAAATATCTCGGATAGCCCGTGTTTTCGTCGTAATAGTAGTCGTTTTCTCTGTCGTAAGCGAAATACAACTCGCTCACTTTACCGAGTTCGCCCTTGTCTTGCGTCTCGAACGTAACGAAATACCGTCTCACTTCGCCCATGAAACTGCCGTTCGTTCTCGGAGCGTATTGCGGCAAACAAATTTCCGTCACGCGCACCGATTCGGGATCGTACTCGAATAACAGATTTCTTTCCGTCTTCTTCGCAAGATACGCTTGGTTGCCGTCTTCGTCCAATACCGCTCTGTTCAGGTCGTAGAAATAGAACGAGCTCTCCGACTCGAAGAACACCACTTCCCGTATGCCTTGCCAATAAATATAAACCGTGCCGTCCACGCCCGTTTCCACGTATTCGGGATCGACCTGTTTTTGCTTGCCCGCATAGTTGCGGTAATAATATCTTCCCTCGCTTTCGTAAACAAGCATATTCTCTCTCGACGCCGGATATTTCGGATCGAGTATAAGATCTTCATAGGAGAATTTCATTCTCGAAATATCGTTGTTGTCCGGGCTGACGTTCTTTTCGCTCGCAAACGGCGAACCGGACGCGTAATCGATGGGTTGCATCGTGATCGTCCGTCTCGCGCCGAGTTGGAAGATGTACGTCGTACCCGAAGCGATGAGCGTTCCGTCGTCCAATATCACGTTGTCCGCGTACACGAGGAAGTCGAATTTCAACGGATCGTATTCGTCCATATAGTCTTCGTAGAAGAACACTTCGAGCGTCTTGTGGAGCGCCGTGTCGTACGGACTGTTGCCCGTTATATCGTCGAAATAGCCGACGTTGTACATATAGTACTCTTTGCGGATACTCTCCAATCCGCTTACGCGATAATCGAATCCCGCGTCCACTTTGATGTTACCGATAAGCCCCTTGACGCGGAAGAGGTTCTGGAGCGTCTCGTTTGAAGACGTTATTTCAAGTTGTTTCGACGCCGGAATGACGTACGCGTCTTTGCAAAGCGCCGTAATGATACTGGTAAGAGACAAGTTGAAATCGTTGTCCGCAAAACTCGATACGTCGTCTTCGATCGCCGTCTCGTTGTGCATATACGCCGACATGGACGCCATGAACACGTCTTCTCTTATCTTTACCTTCGGGATCACTTGCGTTCCGTTTTTCGTAACGCATGCGATATTGACCCAAATATAACCGAGTTCGTCCTCTCTCGCCGGCAAGTCCTTGTACACGTCGTTGTCGAAACATACGTCGTCCGAAGAAAGTTGAATGATGATGGACGTTTCGCTTCCCGTAAGCCATACGCTGAGCGTAAACGAACTTCTGCCCGCTTTCTTCCACCGCCCGTCGGCGTATTGGTCTTTTACGAACTGGTCGTAAATGAGTTCAAACGTAAGTCCCGCGTTCGTCGCAAGTTGATACGGCGTGTTCAAACCGGAACTTTCGCCGATGGTGGCGGAAAGGAGTTTGCTGAGGTCTACCGTCTCTTGCGAACTGAATATGAAATTGCCGCGCAGCGTTCCCGAATAGGTGTATATCTCGCGCAGCGGTTTGAACTTCGAGAAATCCACTTCCGTGATCGTCACTTTTTGTCCGAAATAGATGGGGTCCAAATTCAATCGGAAAAGCATCGTCGACGGCTCGCCCGCCGGCACGCCCACGTTGGTGTACATAATGATGATGAACTCTTGCTTGTCAACGTCCCAGGTAAGCGTGAAGTACGTCTTTTCGAGCATGACTTCCGCGCTGACGATACCGAGCATAATGGCGAGCTGATCCATCGTATACGGCATGAGTGAGTCGAGTATGTTGATGATCTGACGCGTCGAATACGTACCTTGTCCCGTTTCTTCGAGCATTTGCTTCACGAGTTCGATATCCACCTGCAACGTTTCGCTGTTGATGGAGAAAATGTCGTCTTCGTCCTTTTCGGTGTAACTCGTCTTGTCCATAATGTACTGCAACGCTTTACTGTCCTTGTCGGACGACGCCGGGTCGAGAATACTGTCCACGATGGACACGATCACCCTGTCTATGATCTTGAAGAATTTTCCGAGTACTTCCGCAAGGTCGATATGCTCGTCGTATACCTGCGGGAAGCCGAGCGCGGGCAAGTCGATCCACCCGTACATATAAGAAAGCCCCGTGATATCGAGCCAAGCCCGTTCGTCACGGTAATACACACCGATCATCAATTCCCCGTTCGCTATATCGCGGAATTCGATGAACACGTTGTTTTTGCTGTTGTCGTATTGCTGAATGTCCGTTTTGATAACGGCGTCGAATTGCGCGTCCCACGCCGGAACGTACAACAAACCGTCGAACCAGTAGTTTCCGTACACGAACGGCTCGTAATACAGCTTGTCCAAAACGAGATTTTCGGGATAACTCCACCCGTAGTCGAACGTAATGTTGGAAACGTAGTCGTACGACACGTCGTAACTCGTCACCTTACCGGCATACGCGAACACCGCGTCGGTAAGGACGTTGGTCGCGCCCGACTTGTCGGGCGAAATGATACCCTGCATATCCGCCTGTATCTTCGTCACGAGAGCGTTCGCCACCGTGGAGAACTTGAATCCCAAAAACTTGTTCGTCATCGGGTCCCATTTTCTGCCGAACACACCGAGCAAACGATACAAAAGGTTGGAGACGTTTTTACCCAAAGCGTCCAACGCGACCTGATAGAAATAAAGGCTTATGTCGTCGCCGTTCACGACGCGCTTGTAGTTTTCGCCGATGACGCCCACCATCGTCTTGTTGATCTCGCCCGCGCCTGCGTCGCCTTGCAACCCGACCGCTTCCAGAAGCCCTTCGACGGACAAACTGACGAGAAGACGAACGAGCTGTTGATACAAAACGGTGTCGCCGAATTCGGGGAAGCTGCGCTTATACCCTTGTACGTTCAGATAAAGTATGTTTCCGGGATCTTCGGCGTTGCTGTTCAACCCGTCGAAATACATACCGATGAGAACGGTGTTTCGCGCGCCGTCGTACCACTCGATGCTTATATCCGACTTTTTGATGGCTTCGTTGTGGATCTCCAAGCCGCTTATAAGTTTCCGACTGCCGTCGGCGGTCTGTCCTTCGGTCGCTTCGATATATTTGCCGTTTTCGTAATAATAGTAAAGCGGGTTGCCGAAATCGTCTTCGTACGGGAACGTGTACATATACGCCTGCACGCGTAAAGCGAAGTTCCCCACCGTCTCTTCCACGCTGTTGCGAAGGTCAATGTCGAAATTGACGCCCATATAATAGCCGCTGTCAACGAAATCGGCGCTTTGGAGGTAGGTACGAAGGGCGGTGATGGAGTCGGTGAATTCGTCCACGGCTTCCGTGTTGGTCGTATGGTCTTTGTTGTAATAGTTGCTTTGGTTGTCGTTGATATAATACGTCGACTCCGTGACGGGATCCTTCAACTCGCACGCCGTAAACACCACGGCAAGCGCAAGCGCCGTCAAAACGCAAACGATAAATTTTTTCAAAAGACCTTTCTGCATAGTCACCCTTTTGCCTCCGAGTTCACCCAAAAAAGCGTATAGTACCCCTTTTTGCTGAATATAATTATATTAAAAAAAACGCTTTTCGTCAAGACGCGCGGGCGAAATTTTAAGTTTTATTTATAATAAATATAAATAGCCCTCTCGTCCCCGTTCCGTTTTACCCCTTTTTTCGCGTTTTCTCCCCTTTTCAAACGTTTGCTTTTTGCCTTTGCTTGTGCTAAAATTTGCTCATTATGGCGATCATCGAAATCGAAGGCGTTAGTTTTTCCTACAAATCGTCCGACGAAGAACAGGAAACCGTCGGCGTGAAAGACCTTTCCCTCTCCGTTGAAGAGGGAGAATTTATCGTACTGCTCGGACACAACGGCAGCGGAAAAAGCACGCTCGCAAAACTCATCAACGGATTTTTGACGCCCGACGCGGGCAAAATCACGGTAAACGGCGTGGATACCGCCGACGAAGAACACATTTTCGACGTGCGCTCCACCGTCGGTATGGTGTTTCAAAACCCCGACAACCAAATGGTCGCTTCCATCATCGAAGACGATATCGCTTTCGGTTGCGAAAATCTCGGCGTTCCGCCCGACGAGATCCGCCGCCGCGTGGACTGGGCGCTCGAAACGGTGGGTATGTTCGACCGGAAAGACGGCACCCCCTTTAAGCTGAGCGGCGGTCAAAAACAAAGAGTCGCCATCGCCGCCATTCTCGCCATGATGCCGAAAGTGCTCATTCTGGACGAAAGTACGTCCATGCTCGATCCCGACGGACGAAGGGAAGTTCTCGAAACCGTAAGGAAACTGAACAAAGAATACAATATGACGGTCGTCCTTATCACGCACTATATGGACGAAGCCGTTTCCGCCGATCGCATCGGCGTGATGAAAGGGGGAGAACTTATCGCTTTGGGTTCCCCAAGTGAAATTTTCGGACAGCCCGAACTATTGAAAAACGCAAAACTCGAATTGCCTTTCTCCACCGCCGTCAGCGTTGGTTTGAAAGAAAAAGGTATCCCCGTAAGGATCGGACTTACGGACGAAATGTTGGTGGAGGAAATATGTCGATCGTTATAGAAAACCTTTCTTTCACCTACGGTAAAAAAGGTCCTTACGAAAAGAAAGCGTTAAGTAACGTTTCCCTGACGATAAACGACGGCGAATGCGTGGGGATCGTGGGCAGCACGGGAAGCGGCAAAAGCACGCTCGTGCAACATTTGAACGGACTCGTCCGCATACAAGAAGGAAAGATCGCGGTGGACGATATCGACCTTTCCGTGAAAAAACCGAACTTGCAAGCGTTGCGGAAAAAGATCGGTATGCTTTTCCAATATCCCGAATATCAACTTTTTGCGGAAACGGTTTTGCAAGACGTTTGCTTCGGCCCGACGAACTTCGGCATGAGCAAGGAAGAGGCGAAAGAAAGCGCGAAAGAAGCCATCGAAATGGTGGGGCTCGATTTTGAAGAGATCAAAGAACGCTCCCCCATCGAATTGAGCGGCGGTCAAAAACGGCGCGTCGCCATCGCCGGCGTACTCGCTTATAAGCCCTCTATCCTCATTCTCGACGAACCCACCGCCGGACTCGATCCCATCGGCAAAAAAGAAATGCTCGACCTTATTTCTTCGCTCCGCAAAAACGGAACGGTCAAGACGGTCATCATGGTCAGCCATAATATGGACGAGATCGCCGAATACACCGACCGCGTGATCGCGCTCCACAACGGCGTTCTCCTTTGCGACAAAACTCCCGAAGACTTTTTCTACGACGAAG
>CAMNIW010000092.1 GCA_946540675.1 uncultured Clostridia bacterium
GCGGGAGTCGCGGAGATAAATACGGTCTGTCCTATACGCGCGTCGAATTCGCTGAAAGTGAGCGGTCTGTTATCATATGCCGACCTGAGTCTGAAACCGTAATCGACGAGATTTTGCTTCCTTGCCCTGTCCCCGTTATACATCGCGCGTATTTGCGGGATCGTCATATGACTTTCATCGATAAAGACGATGAAATCTTTCGGAAAATAATCCAAAAGGGTAAACGGCGGTTCGCCGATTTGTCTTCCGTCAAAATACCTGCTGTAATTTTCAACGCCGCTGCAATATCCTATCTCACGCATCATTTCAAGGTCGTAACCGGTCCGTTGAAGCAGTCTTTGCGCTTCGAGAAGTTTGTTTTGACGCTTAAAATCGTCCACTTCCGCCTGCATATCGTTTTCTATTGCTTTAAGCGATTTTTCCATCTTTTCGTCGCCTACGGCATAATGGCTCGCGGGGAATATTGCAACGTGTTTCAGCGTGTTGATCGCGTTTCCCGTGACGTATTCACACTCGCTGATTTTTTCGACTTCGTCACCGAAAAATTCTACACGTATATAAATTTCGTCGTTAGAAGCGGGAAAAATCTCCACTACGTCGCCGCGTACTCTGAAAGACGATCTCGTAAAATCTATATCCTTTCTTTCGTACTGACGTAAAACGAGTTTTCGCATCAACTCGTCGCGGTCGAGAGTCATACCTTCTCTAATGGAAATCGCGAGAGCGTAATATTCTTCGGGCGCGCCGAGTCCGTATATGCACGAAACCGACGCCACTACTATAACGTCGCGCCTTTCCGCGAGCGCGCACGTCGCGCTGTGACGCAGCTTGTCTATCTCGTCGTTTATAGACAAATCTTTTTCGATATACGTATCGGTAGACGGTATATATGACTCGGGTTGATAGTAATCGTAGTAAGATACGAAGTATTCTACTCTGTTATCAGGAAAAAATTCCCTGAACTCGTTGCAAAGTTGCGCGGCAAGCGTCTTGTTGTGCGCTATAACGAGCGTCGGCCTTTGGACGTTTTGTATAACGTTTGCCATAGTAAAGGTTTTTCCGCTACCCGTCACGCCGACAAGAACCTGAAATCTCAGTCCGTCTTCTATCCCTTCGGTAAGGCTTTGTATAGCCTGCGGCTGATCGCCCGTCGGCTTATATTCTGAATGTAAAACAAATTTTCTATCTTCCATAAATATCTTTCCGCTTAATTCTCAAAAGGTATAACAGGGACGCTTTTCGCCAGCAAACCGGCATACAACACGGCAGAGATAAAACATACCGACAAAGCGATGCTGCAAACCGATATAACGATTGCCCAGATAAGCGGCTTCGATTTGTTTCGTTTGTATCTCACCGCGCCGATGATCAAAGAGATGACCGAAGGAATAATTCCGACACCGTAAAAAACGCTCGTTATCATCCCGAAGAGAGCGATAATAAGCGGTGCCCGATTATAATTTTCGCGGCGTTTTTTCAATACTTCGGCAAGGTGTTTTTCATCGACATCAAAGGAGTTTTCTTCTGCTTTTATGCCGTCCTTGACGCCATGCGGCTCTTCATTTTCGACAGGCGAATTTTCCTTGTTATTGGGCATATTCCCGTTTTCGTTATAATTATCCATAATGTGTGAATTTATTATACCATTATTTTGCTCCAAAAACAACAATATGCCTTGATTTTTGTCAAAAACACTCAGTTATCACAAGAAAAAACCCGACGCAAAAACGTCGGGTTTAATAATCACACCGTTATTTATTGAGTAAGTCGCCGATAGATACGCCGTCAAAACCGCCTTCGCTCCATTCTCTGGGTTCTTCGTCGCTTTGGACGGATTTCTCTTTTCTGAATCTCTTTTTCTCGGTCTTTTCTTCGTCGCCTTCTTCAGCGTTTCTCTCTCTTCTCGGCCTTTGAACGCCTTCGGGAGCGGGAGTAAGAGCTTTAATAGAAAGGGTCATTCTTTCCTGTTCGAGATTCATAGCGATTATTTTCGCTTCGACTTCATCGCCGACTTTAAGTGCGGCAGTGGGATTTTCAAGCCATTCGTGCGAAATCTCGGAAACGTGAACGAGACCGTCAATTCCCTTCTCGACTTCAACGAACGCGCCGAAACTTACTATTCTGACGACTTTTCCTTTTACGACGTCGCCGACAGCGTATTTATCTCCCGCAAGTTGCCACGGCTTCGGCTGTAACTGCTTATATCCGAGCGAAACCTTTTTGGTTTCTTTATCGCATTTAAGAACTTTGAATTCGTACTGCTTGCCGAGTTCGAGAACTTCCGACGGCTCTTTCGCACCCGTCCAGGAAAGATCGGAGATGTGAGCGAGACAATCGAATCCGTTTACTTCGACGAATGCGCCGAAAGCGGCAAACCTTACGACCGTACCGGTAACGACGTCGCCTTCGTTGATAGTCGAAAAGAACTTCTCTTCCTTAGCGGCTTTAACGGCTTCTCTTTCAGCCTTTTCCGCTTCGAGAATAACTCTTTGAGAAGCGACGATCTGCTTTCTTCTGCCTGCGTTTTCGATCTTCTCGGCTTTAAGACGAAGTTGTTTGCCTACGTACTTTTCAAGATCTCTTGCAAAACCGATCTTTATTTGAGACGAAGGAATAAATACGTCGTAAGAACCGAGTTTCGCGGTAAGACCGCCTTTATTGAAACCCGTACAAGTGACGGTGAATATTTCTCCTGCCTGTATTTTCGCTATTGACTCGTCTTCTTCTTTTTGCGCGGCAATAGCCTTTTCGGACAAAGCAACGGGATTGAGTCCGACTATCATAACTTCGATATCTTCGCCGACTTTATTGGCGTACTCGGCTTTATCGTAAGTCTCGCAGTCGATCTGATCTTTGGGAAGAAGTATCTCTTTTTTCGTGTTGACGATATAAAGCATTAACCCTTCGTCGGTAGCGGCGGAAATCGTAGCGTTGATCTTTTGATTTTTCCTGAATTTCTGCTCGTCCCCCATAGCGGTCATCGCTTCTTCCATAGCATTTTTAACTTCCTTAGTTGCTTCCATATTAAAGAAAACCTCCATTGATTGTCCGTTTGGCGTAGAAGCCCCGGCAACAATACCAACCTTTTTAAAATTTTTTAATTTTTCGTATTCGAGCTCATCAGGATTTGAAATGAAATATACATTATCGCAATTTCCTTGACAAATTCTCATCAGTTTTTGAGTATTGCTACTACTTTTGCCACCGACAACAATCATTGCATCACATTCGCGTGATAACATTTCAGCTTCTTTTTGACGCTCTATTGTAGTATAGCAAATTGTTTTAAAAACTTCAAGTGTTTTAAGGTGTTTTTTTTCAAAAAACGCTAAAATTTTTTCAAATTTTTCCGCGGAATAGGTCGTTTGAGACACAAGACAGACTTTTTCGTCCTGAGCGAAGTCCAAATCGCCGACCGACGTTTCGTCTATCACTTCGGCATTGTTATCGCACCAACCGTTGATACCGACCACTTCCGGATGCTTTTTTTCACCGGCAATAAGTATTCTGTACCCGTTTTCGTAGTGATTTCGCACGATGTCGTGTATTTTCGATACGAACGGACAGGTGCAATCTATAATTTTTATCGGTTTTTCGGCGAGTTTGTCGTAAACGTCTTTCCCTACCCCGTGCGAACGAATGATGAGCGTTCCCGAATCGATTTCGTCAACGTCTTCGATCGTCGTAGTTCCGAGCGACCGTATTTTATCGATCACGCTCTCGTTATGGATAAGTTCTCCGAGAATATAAACGCCCTTGCCAAACACTTTTTCCGCCGTATCTACCGCGTTTTTTACACCCACGCAAAACCCGCTGTTTTTTGCGAGAATAACTTTCATTTTTTCGTTTTCTCTCCGTAAATTCTGAGGACTTCCGCCCTTGCGGCAAGCAATTCTTCTTTTATTTTTTCGGTCATCACGTCTCCGAGTTCCGCAGTGAATTTTTGTCCTTCATATTCCGAATAGTCAAACGGCTTTCCTATGTATACGTAATTTCTCCTGAAAGGTCTGAACCGTTTATTCATCGCCATCGGCACTATCTTGGTCTTTGCCAAAAAGGCGATAAACGCCGCTCCGCCTTTTATCGGCAATAAATTTTCTCCGGTCTTATTTCTCGTCCCTTCGGGGAAAATGACTAAATTTCCGCCCTTTTTGAGTATTTTAAGGCAATTTTTCATCGACGTAAAATCGGCCCTGTCGCGATCGACCGGCACCGCGCCGAGTTTGTGAAAGAGCCAGGCTCTTCCCTTTTTGTTGAACCATTCTTTTTTGGAGAGAAAATACACTTTTTTTCTGAAAATCGCGGACATCGCAAACGCGTCTGCCTTAGCGAAATGGTTACAAACGATTATGTAATTTTCTCCCTTCGGCAAATTCTCTTTGCCGAATACTTTCTGATGATAAAACAGCCTGTAAAAAGGCATAATGAGAATACGCAATATCCAGTAAAGCATTATTTTCTCCCGATATAAGACATAATTTTTTCGCAGACTTCTTCCGCCGTCATTGCCGAAGTGTCTATCACTATCGCGTCGTCAGCCTGTTTCAGAGGGGCAAAATCGCGGTGACTGTCGTTATAATCCCTTTGCAATATTTCTTTATGCAAAGACTCGAATTCGACCGCGTTTCCGCGTTCGATCAACTCTTTATACCGTCTTTCAGCCCTTACTTTACTGTCGGCGGTTACGAAAAACTTATATTCGGCGTCGGGTAAAACGAAAGAGCCTATATCTCTGCCGTCGAGAATACAGTTCATATTCTTTGCGATGAGCCTTTGCATTTCCACCATTTTGAGCCTTACGCATTTCAATGCGGAAACGTCCGACGCCATCATCGAAATTTCCGGTCTGCGTATGTCGAGCGAAACGTCTTCGCCGTCCAAAACGGTCACCTGGCTCCCGTTCTTATATTCGATTTTAAGGTCGATATTACTTATTATCGGTTCAACCGCCGATTCGTCTTTTACCGAAACGCCGCTCTTTAAGCACTTAAGAGCGCACGCTCTGTACATTGCACCCGTATCGAGATACAGAATATCGAGTTTTTTCGCAATCATCTTTGCGACGGTGCTCTTACCGCTTCCGGCAGGCCCGTCAAGCGCTATATTTATCATATTTTCTCCTATGCTTTAAGAATTACCCGCAACGTATCCCGTGCATGCGGCGACGGTTATGTTAAACCCGCCCGTCAACGCGTCCACGTCGAGTACTTCACCGGCAAAATAAAGCCCCTTAACTATCTTGCTTTCCATGGTTTTCGGATTTATTTCCTTTACGGAAACCCCGCCCGAACAAACTATCGCTTCATCCGCGGGTCTTAACGATTTCGGTTTGAATTTTACGTTTTTAACGGCGTAAACGAGTTTTTTTCTGTCAGCCGCTTTAAGTTCGTTATTCTTGATTTCTCCGCATATTCCCGCTTCCTTAATGACGAGCGGTATAAGCGAAGATATAAGCAAATCGGAAAGCGAATTCTTTATTTGCTTATTTTTATATTTATCGAAATCTCTCAATAATCTTGCGTCGAGTTGTTCTTCGGAAAGCGCGGGTTTCAGGTCGAGCGATAAAACCGAGTCGGTCAAATCGTACTTATTGAGATAACTCGATGCGGATAAGACGATAGGTCCTGACACGCCGAAATGCGTGAAAAGCATCTCGCCGAAATCTTCGTAAATGACTTTTCCCGAAACATAAACCTTTATCGCGACGTTTTTAAGAGATACGCCTTGAAGCGGTTTATG
>CAMNIW010000093.1 GCA_946540675.1 uncultured Clostridia bacterium
CTTGCTCGATACGCTCGGCGTCAGGGTCGGCGAAGGGGTAAACGTGCTCGAAGGGATCGCCGAGGTCGTTTCCGCATCTTCCGATCTTAAAGGACAGGTACCGCAGTTCTCCGTAGTTCTCGGAAAAGTTTACGGCTCTTTCGCGCTTGTTTGCGCTAATTGCGATTACAATTTTATGCTTAAAGAGTCCGAAGTCGCATATGCAAGTCCCGCGGTTCTCGCCGCGTCGACAGGTAAGAAAACGACCGGAAAAGACGTCGCGGGCGTAAAGACCGCCGAATATAACGGTATGGTTTCGTTCGAAGTCGGGAACGTCGGTGAAGTGAAAGAGAAAATATCCGAAATTCTTTCGGTATTGCCGGAGTTTTCTTCCGCAGTAGCGGATACCGCGGACGATCTCAACAGGCTTTCGGACAATCTTAACGAAAAAGCGTGCCCGAAATGTCTCATCAAAGCCGTTTTTGACGACGGAAAGTTTATCGAAATCGGAAAAGGTTTTTGTCCCGAAGTTTTGACCGGGATCGGCAGGATAGGCGGAATAAGCGTAGGAGCGATAATCTTCGACGGTGAAGAAAAAGGAGTAGAACTTACCGCCGAGAATATTGCCAAAATAAAAGATTTTGCGTATTATACCGCGGAAAACGAAATTCCGCTCGTCACGTTTGTCAACGCGCTCGGAATAAGGGCTGACGTTGCTACCAACAATTCGCTCGTGCTTAAAGAAACGGCAAACCTTATCACGGCTCTTCGTCTCAACACGAGAGTTTCGGTTATTTACGGCAAAGCCGTGGGGCTCGGTTATACTCTCTTTTCGGCAAAGTCCGGCGGCGTGGATTATTCGTTTGCGTTTGCAAACGCCAAAGTCGCTCTTTTCGACGGTAAAGTGTCTGCGGTGGCGTTCGGCGACGTAAGGGAAGATAAACTCGACGAGCTTGCCGCCAAATACGCCGACGAAAACGCCGATCCGATAAACGCGGCTAAAAACGGTTATATCGACGATATAATCGAACCCGCGACCGTTCGGCCGCATCTCATATCGGCTCTTCAGATGCTTACGGTATAAAGGAGAGCGTATGTTGACAAATTTATTGGTTGAAGCCAGATATATAAGTATTCCCGAAGCGCTTTTGGACGGTGTAATAGGTTTTGCCGTCGTCTTTCTCGGAATACTTGTATTGATAGCGGCTGTCTGGGTCGTCGGATTTATCGTCAGAAAATTTACCGACAGACCTAAAAAGACAAAGAAAACGGAAGTTAAAGAAACACAGCCTGCGGAAATCGACGCGGCGGAAGACGACGGTGAACTTGTTGCCGTCATAACCGCGGCGATTGCGGCTGTTTATAAAAAAGAAGGCAGAACGTGTGAGTTCGTCGTTAAAAAAATCAAGAGAATTAAGGAGACTAACTGAAAATGCGTAATTTTATTATAACCGTAAACGGTAAAGAATACAGTGTAGGAGTAGAAGAAGTAGGGGCGGAGCAGACGACGTCGGTCGTAACTGAAAGCAAGCCCGCTGCGGTAAGCGCACCGGCGCCCGCGGCAAAGAAGAGCGGAACTCAGGTTCCGTCGCCATTTCCGGGACTTGTGAAGAACCTTCTTGTCGCGGAAGGCGCTACCGTTAAAAAAGATCAGCCCATACTTGTACTCGAAGCGATGAAAATGGATAACGATATTACCGCGCCTTGCGACGGAGTGGTTTCTTTTAACGTTGCAAAGGGCGCAAACGTAGAATCCAACGCCGTTTTAGCGGTTATTGCCTGAACGTAATCGGGAGGGTTTATGACACAAAATCTACTTATAAATATCGGCGAGATGTTCAAAGGTCTTTTTGAACAGTCGGGATTTATGAACGGAACGTGGCAGAATTACGTAATGCTTCTCGTTTCATTCGTTCTGTTTTATCTCGCGATAGTCAAAAAGTTTGAACCGCTTTTGCTGTTGCCGATAGCGTTCGGAATGTTTCTCGTAAACATTCCGGGGGCATACAATATCGTATGGGGAACGTACGCCGACGGCGTAGCCCATACTTATGAAAACGTCCAAAACCGCGGTCTTTTATGGTACCTGTTCTACGGGGTGGAACACGTTATTTATCCGCCGCTTATTTTCCTTGGAATAGGCGCGATGACGGATTTCGGTCCGCTTATATCCAACCCGAAGAGTATGCTTATAGGCGCGGCGGCTCAACTCGGTATATTTATAGCGTTGATACTCGCGGTAGTACTCGGCTTTGATCTTGCGGCGGCGTGCTCGATTGCCATAATAGGCGGCGCGGACGGGCCTACGGCTATATACGTTACTCAAAAGATGAGTCAATTTACCAACGAAAACCTGCTTTCCGCAATAGCGATAGCGGCGTATTCGTATATGGCTCTTATTCCCATTATACAAAAGCCGATAATGCGACTTCTCGTTCCCAAGAAAGAACGTGCCATCAAGATGAAGCAACTCAGAAAAGTCAGCAAGCTCGAAAAGATAATTTTCCCGATTGCCGTTACGCTTGTCGTGGGACTGATTCTTCCTGACGCGATGCCTCTTCTCGGTATGCTTATGCTCGGGAATCTTCTCAAAGAGAGCGGCGTTACCGAAAGGCTTTCGAGTCAGGCGCAAAACGGGCTTATGAACACGATAACTATATTTTTGGGCGTATGCGTCGGAAGTAAAGCGTACGGCGCGGTGTTCCTGTCTTTGTCTACGCTGAAAATAATCGCGCTCGGGCTGTTCGCGTTCGTATTCGGAACTATCGGCGGTCTGCTTATGGGCAGGCTTATGTGTAAATTATCGAAAGGTAAGATCAATCCGCTTATAGGAAGCGCGGGTGTTTCCGCCGTCCCGATGGCGGCGAGAATATCGGAAGACGTCGGAAGGGAAACCGATCCGAGCAACCATCTTCTTATGCACGCAATGGGACCGAACGTCGCGGGTGTTATAGGTTCCGCGATCGCGGCGGGATTTTTGATTTCACTTTTCTGATTGATGGAGATTGAATTATTATGGAAAAGAATAAAAGAAAAGTTTTTATTACAGATACGATTTTGAGAGACGCGCATCAATCTCAGGCGGCTACGCGTATGACCTTCGAGCAGATGCTTCCCGTTCTCGATCAACTCGACGAAGTCGGGTATTATTCTCTCGAAGCGTGGGGCGGTGCAACGTTTGACAGTTGTCTTCGTTTCCTTAACGAAGATCCTTGGGAAAGGCTCCGTAAGCTTAAAAGTCACTTAAAGAAGACCCCTATTCAAATGCTTTTAAGGGGACAAAACCTTTTGGGGTATAAGCATTACGCCGACGACGTCGTTGAAAAATTCGTCGAATATTCGATAAAGAACGGCGTCAGCATCGTAAGGGTTTTCGACGCTCTTAACGACGTGAGAAACCTTGAAACCGCCATGAAGGCGATCAAGAAATACGGCGGAATATGCGAAGCGACGATTTCTTATACGACGAGTCCCGTTCATACCAACGAATATTTCGTAAAACTTGCGAAAACGCTTGAAGATATGGGCGCGGACAATATATGTATTAAAGATATGGCGAATCTTCTTTTGCCGTATACCGCGTACAGCCTTGTAAAAGATATCAAGGCGGTTTTGAAACCCGAAACCAAACTTCACCTGCATACTCATAATACTACGGGTACGGGCGATATGGTCAACCTTAAAGCGATAGAAGCGGGATGCGATATTGTCGATACCGCGCTTTCCGCGCTCGGTAACGGTACGTCGAATCCGGCGACCGAAGCGCTCGTGAAGACGCTCGAAGGCACGGAATACGATACCGGTATCGACATAAATAAACTCGTGCCTATAAACAATCACTTCAAGAAAGTCGCCGATGAACTCGAAAAGGCGGGAAGCCTTAATCCGAACGTGAGAAAGGTAAACGTCAACACGCTTATTTATCAGGTTCCGGGCGGAATGCTTTCAAACCTTATGAATCAACTCAAACAGCAGGGAAAACTCGATAAACTCGACGAAGTTTTAGCGGAAGTTCCCAACGTGAGAAAGGATTGCGGCTATCCGCCGCTCGTCACTCCGTCCAGCCAGATAGTCGGAACGCAGGCGGTGCTTAACGTCGTCAGCGGCGAGAGATATAAGATGGTGACCAAGGAATTCAAAGCGTTACTTAAAGGCGAGTACGGTAAACTTCCTGCGGATCCCGATCCGGAAGTGGTGAAGAAGATAGTCGGTAACGAAGAAATAATAACCCGTCGTCCCGCCGACTTTATAGCTCCCGAATACGACAAGTATAAGGCTGAAATAGGCGAGTACTATACTCAGGAAGAAGACGTTTTGTCTTACGCTCTTTTCAACGAAGTTGCGGTAAACTTCTTCAAATGGCGTATGGCAAAAAACGACGGAATCGACAAAGATTTGGCCGATAACGGCAATAAGGTTTATCCCGTATGAATATTTTGCTGACGAACGATGACGGGATTTTCAGCGAGGGTATATACGCTCTCGCCAAATCTTTATCGGGCGAAAACAAAATAATTATTATAGCGCCGGACGGAAACCGTTCGGCATTTTCCCATTCGTTGACGATACATAAGGGACTTGATTTCAAAAAGGAAGAGTTTCACGGTTTTGAAGCCTATTCGCTGAGCGGAACGCCCGTTGACTGCGTCAAATTCGCTATCCATTATTTTACGGACGTCAAATTCGATCTCGTATGTTCGGGAATAAATCACGGCAACAATCTCGGAAGCGATACCGCCTATTCGGGCACCGTTTCGGCGGGGCTCGAAGCCAATTATTTCGGCATACCGTCAATAGCCTTTTCCAACGTCGGTATTAACGGAACTTACGATTTCGGGTCGAACGAAGAAACAATAAGAAAAATATTCAAAAAACTCACGAAAATCGTTTCTCCGAGATATACGCTTAACGTAAATTTACCCAACGGAAAACCTACGGGATGTAAGGTCGCGCCGCTCGGACGTCAGACGTATTCCGACAATTACGTCCGATCGAAAGACGGGAGTTATATGCTCGTCGGTTATCCGCTTGTTTGCGAACAGGACGAAGAAAACGACGTTCCGTTATCGTCGAAAGGATTTGTTACGATAACGCCGATTATTTATGACAGAACGGATTATTCGGCTCTTAACGCGATAAAGGATACCAAGTTTTTATGAAAACCGTAGTCGTCGGCGGAGGGCCGTCCGGAATGATCGCCGCTTACTATCAGGCAAAAAACGGCGCGGACGTCACCTTGATAGAAAAAAACGAGAAACTCGGCAAAAAACTTTATATTACGGGAAAAGGGCGGTGCAACGTAACCAATAATTGTTCGCCGGAAGAGTTTTTGGCAAACGTCGTGACTAACGGCAGGTTTTTAACCGGTGCGATAAACAGGTTTTCCCCGAGTGATTTTATGGCGTTTCTCAGCGAGAAAACACCGCTGAAAACCGAAAGGGGTAACAGGGTATATCCGATAAGCGATAAGGCGAGCGATATTACCAAGTGTTTCGAAAAGCATATGTCTGACGTCGGCGTTAAGGTTTGCCTTAACGAAGCCGTCCGAAGTATAACCGTCGCGGACGGGAACGTCGCCGCGGTCGTTACCGATAAGCGCGTATTGCCGTGCGATAAGGTAATAGTTTGCACCGGCGGAAAGAGTTATCCGCTGACCGGCAGTACGGGCGACGGATACAAATTCGCAAAAAACGTCGGGCACACCATAGTAGACGTAAAGCCGGCGCTTTGCGGTATAAATCTT
>CAMNIW010000094.1 GCA_946540675.1 uncultured Clostridia bacterium
GAAAGCGAGATAAGGTCGAGCGCGTTTTTACGGTCGATCACGCGTTTCATTACCGTTTCGGGTGAGAAACATATATTGTAGTACGAAAACGAGTTTACCGGTGCGAATTCGTGCGTGCTGCCGCGGTTTATGAAGAACATATCTCCGCGCTTTGCGGTATAAGATATCCCGTTTATGGTCTGTACGCACTCGCCGCTCTTTATATATATTATTTCGGTAAACTCGTGCTTATGGAGTTCTATTGCGTGGTCGGAAACTTCTTCTTCGAATATGTGAAGGCTGAGTTCTCCCTGAATATAATTTTCTACCTTGTATACTCTCATAATGATATTGTACCACTAAACTGCGGATTTTTCAACAAATACCGTGGAAATATACAGAATTTTACCGAGAAAACAGTCGATGGCGTTATTGCGCCGCCGCGCTCGCTTATATAATGGTAAATTCAATAAAAATAACATTAAAAATAATTTACAGGGATAAAAACTTGTTGTAAAATATGACCGAAAGATAAATTCGTCGAAAAGCGTTCGGCTTTTTTGTAAGGAGTTTTTTCTATGGCAAAGGTTTATATGTTGACGGAAACGAGTCCGTTTATGATGTCGTTCGTCATCGTTACGGACAAGGACAATTGCATAGTGATAGACGGCGGAAGAAGGGAAGATATGCCCCTTCTCAAAAAGTACGTCGGTAAAAGGAAAATAAAAGCGTGGTTTTTGACCCACGCTCATAACGACCATATCGACGGCTTCGTCTACGAAATGGGAAAAGACGGCGGAGCCGATTTCGATATAGAAAACGTTTACTATAACTTCGTGGATTACGACGCGTTGAAGAAAAAGACGGGTATGCCAGACCGCGAGTATTTTCTCGCCGAACTCGAAGAGATGATGCCCGCTTTCAACGCGGTAAAGGATAAATTCAAAGACAAAGCGCGGATAATATCTCAGGGCGATACCCTTTATATAGACGAACTTAAAATAAACGTGCTTTTTTCACTGCACGACGGGTTGTATTCCAACCTTATGAACGACAGTTCGCTCGTATTCAAGGTTACGGGCAAGAAAAAGAGCGTGCTCTTTCTCGGGGATCTCGGCCCCGAAGACGGCGACGTCTTATTGCGTGAAAGCGGCGACAAACTCAAAGCCGACGTCGTGCAAATGGCTCATCACGGGCATATGGACGTTTCTATGGACGTATACGCGGCGATCGGCGCCAAGGAGTGTCTGTGGTGCGCCCCTATATGGCTTTACGAAGAAAAAGCCGTGCCCGACTGGATGACCGAAGAGTGGATAAACAAGGACAAAAAGAGAATGCGTATGTACGGCACCGCGGTGACGAGAAGGCGCATGGAGATACTCGGGGCGACAAAACATTACGTGACGGGTTACGGCACGCAGGAATTGGAAATTTAGACGGGATATAACGGCTATCCGCGGAAAGAGATAAAACCGCGACCGCCTTTACTTAAATATCAAAATTCAACGGTTAAAAAAAGACGTCCGACAGGGCGTCTTTTCGTATTGCGTTAATAAGTTTAACTCGATTAAGGTCTTAATATTTTCTCTCCAAAGCGATCTTATAACCGTCCTTCCGGGGCTTTATTTTTTCTATTTGATAAGACAGCGCAAGGAAATCGGAATCGCGATATTTTTTCGAAACGGCCTGTATGCCGAAAGGAATGTCGTCTTTTATAAAACCGAACGCAAATGGCGCTGTGGCGGGTTGTTGACATATACAAGCGCGCCGATTCTCGGCGCGTTCGAGCACCCGCCGAAAACAAAATCAACACGGTAAAATGAAACACTCAAAGCCGAGCGAATCGGGGCGTTCTCGCTAAACCGCTCGAGAATCGCCCCGATGATCCAATATGGTTATGGATAAATTAGCATATCACTACAATAAAAAGAAAATTCCCGCCGAGATAGCGGGCAAATATCTGTACTATTACCTTTGCACCGACGAGAACGCAAACGTTCGGATTGACGGGCACCGCTTTGTCGTCATCCGAAAAAACTGTTGATGAGACGCGTTATTTTATAAACAATATATCGTTTTGTCTGAAAAGTTAAACGTTATTTTACGCTTTGCGGATATGACGCAAAGGAAAAAGGTTTGCAATAGTATAAAATTGTATATGCTCTTGTAAAAAAACTACATTTACATCGAATTGCGAACCGTGCTATACTTTTGACAAGGGGGGTGGGATATTGTGAAAAAATTTAATTTTATAACGGCGCTTTTAATAGCGGCGTCGATATTTTTTACGGGTTGCGTATTCAATATCGCCGATAGCGCGGAAGACCGAAAAACGGAAGTCTCGGGCGGCTCGACAGTCGTGCCCGATACGTCCGAAAAAGGAAAAGACGCCCAAAAACCCGAAAGCGGAGACGATCGGGAAAATCCCGATACGGACGGTTCGGGGAAGACCGAGCCGCGCGGGGAAAGCGGATCCGGCGGAGAAATCCCGACCGACGCTTCGATAACGCCGCTTAGTTTCGGCGGCATAAGAAACGCGCCCGACGTTACGGGCGGGGTTTCGGGATTTATCTCGGGCAGCGCCGACGACGGACCGAAAGACGAAGGTATGGTCGTTTCGCCCTGGTTTGTCGTAAACGTAAACGACGTGACTCTTTCCGCCTATTCGGTGAGAACGGGCGTTGGCGACGGGTTGCATTCTTTCGCCATGGCGGATATAGGTGCGGACGCTTTTCCTTTGTCCGTTTCCGTATATATGAACTTTTCTTACGTCGGGGGAGTTGCGGTGTTGCCGGAAAGCGGCGGAATTACAACCACGCGCGACGGAAATACCTTTTTTGCGACGATAAACGGTTACGGGAATTACACGTTTGTTCCAAACGACGACAGGGAACATTCCATAACGTTGATTTTCAGAGAAAACGAGAGTTTCGGTAACGAAGAATACGGTTTTGAAGTTCCCGACGGGTACTCGGTAAAGAACGTTTCGCCCGGCACTCATACGGAAAGGATATCCTTTACTCAAACCAAGCAGGTAATGGTGTTCAAGTCCGGCATACACCGCGTCAAATACAGCATAAACTTTCTTAACGATACGGCGGTATATCTCGAAAGGGGAGCGTATTTGTTCGCTTCGATGCCCGATCCGAGCGATACTTCCGTAGAATCCCCGACCGTGATGACCGATCCCGACGGGTACACCCGTTGGAACGCCCTGTTTCAGGCGGACGGCAAAAGGAATATAGCGATATACGGCAGGGGAATAATAGAAATGAGCAACTTGCAGTGGCACGCCCGTCAAGCCGTTCATTTCGATTCCTGTACCGACGTAAAACTGTCGGGGATAACCGTAAACAACAGCCCGCTGTGGAACGTGTTGTTTTCGCAATGCGTAGGGATAGACGTGAGCGACGTGGCTATCTTCGGATACAGGACCAACAGCGACGGCATTTGCGTTATGGACAGCCGCGACGCCGAAATAAAGAACTGCTTCGCACGTTCGGGCGACGACTTGTTCGAAGTTAAGTCCATGGTCGGAAGTTGCCACGTGACCATAGGTAATATATTTTTCCGCAACTGCAACGCTTGGCCGGATAAAGCGAGAGGGTTCGGAGTGATAGCCGAAAACGTAAGGGATATAAACGACGTTCATTTCGTCGACTGTTCGGTGGGCTTCGACAGTGCCGCCTGGGACAACTTTATTCTCGGAAGTCTTGCGGTGTATCTCATCAACGCTTCTTCCGTGAGCAATATATATTTTGAAAACATAGAAATACATTACAGCGCGATGAATTCGGTCAATATCACTCTTGAAAACGGATCGTCGTCGTACATATCCGGCATACGTTTTACGAACGTAAGATTGCCCGTCAACAAAAAAATTCTCGTCGCAAAGCGCAATTCTTCGGTCGGCGGCAATATATCCGACGTCGTATTCACCGATTGCACGCGCGGCGGCGTTCCCATACAAAAAAGCGGAGAATATTTCCATGGGTCGGGCGGCTTCGCGTATATGTATCAGTCCGCCGTGACGGTAGCCTAGTTCAATCTATTCATACTCGGCTAGCCGAGTGCAAATAGGTTGACCCTGCTTGCAAAACGCGCCTTTTGGCGGCTTTTCCGCTCATCTGTTAAAACGCAAAAACAGTCCCGCGTTAAAAACGGGACTGTTTTTTTGTGACCGCAAAGCGGCGTCAGACGAATTTGGACGGCGAAACGCCGTAATACTTTTTGAATTCTTTCGAGAAATAAAACGGCGAACTGTATCCGACGATATACGCGATCTCGCTTACGCTGTATTCCCCCATACGCAAAAGGTCTTTTGCGTGCAGCATACGCAGTTTCAACACGTATTCCGTAGGGGAGAGCGAAGTCACTTCTTTGAATATGCGCGATATGTACGATATGGAGTAATAAAATCGTTCCGCGATCTTGCCGATCGAAAAATCCTGTCTTAAATAAGATTTTTCGATAAAAGAAATTATTTCTCCCACGGTTTTTTCTTTATTTGTAGACACCAGACTTATGAGTTTTCTTTCTTCGGCGATCTCTGCGAAAAATTTAGTGACGAAGGGCAGGAAAAAAGACACGTTTCTTTTAGTCGTGTTGCGCGCTATGTTTATCATCTCGGACCATTCCTGCCGCAAAAACATAGGGGTCTGCATAGAATAATAGTTGTTTTCTTCGGTGAGATTGGCGCAACTTAAAAGTTTATGCACGTCTTTTCCGACGAAGTTTACCCAGATATATTCCCAGGGGTCGTCCTTGTCGGGATAATAATAAATTTTTCTGCGACCGTCAGGAGTTTTGGGCGGAATATAAAAGACGTCGTCGGCGGTCAGACGGTGCGTTTCGTTGCCGTTTACCATATACCCCGTGCCGGAAAGAACGAAATGAAAAGAATGTTCGGTTTCGCTGAGATTAAAGGAGATCGGTTTTTTCGGACTGCATTTTTCGTGTCCGATAAACCGCGGAGCGAATCCGAGATGCAGATCGTCGTCGAGATATTTGGAGAAATGGTTTTTCAATATTTCGTTCAGTTGATCGTCGTTCATACGATTATTTTATATCCGAAGTAAAAATATTACAAGTGTTTTTTCGGATTTTTTTATTTTTTGTGTTTCGCTCGCCTTGGAAAAAAGTAAAAATAATACATATTTAGTAAAATTCAGGATATTCCAAAAGCCGTTTCGATGTGATATATTAAAATAAGAAAAAGGTTAAGGAGGAATATTATGAAAACTTTCAAAAAATGCGGTTTGATTTTAGGAATGGCATTGTTAATGTGTTCTTTTCTCGGTCTTTCCGCCGTCAGTGCGCTCGCTGACGCGGACGTGACCGTAAAGACCGATTTTACCGCTCTTACGTCCTTGGATGACGTGGACGGAGTAGTCGAGAGCGTCGGCGTTTCGGTAAACGGTGACGCGACGCACGGCGCGATCCCGTCGGACACGTGGGGTTCGCCTTTCCTTATCGCCGATAAATCGTACATAGTCTACGAGTTGGACGCGACTAAAACGGGCGAAGGCAAAATTTTCGATACGGTATCCGTAAGCATCGACGGCAGAGTATGGAACCAGAACAGCGGAACCGCTCATGCCGAAAACGCGGTAAACGTTTACGCGGGCGTCAAGAAGAACAACGTTTCTACGCTTATTCACTCTTATAATCCCGGCAACTCCAACAACAGCACGAACTTTGCCGCTCTCGGCGACCCGCTCGATC
>CAMNIW010000095.1 GCA_946540675.1 uncultured Clostridia bacterium
TATCACCACGGTTACACCAACTATGCCGCAATGGTGGAAACCGTCAAACCGTATCTCGGAGAACCGGATACCTTGCTTGTAACGGGTTTTTCCGCGGGAGGCTTTGCAACATCGCTGCTTGCTGACGACGTGATCGACCGTTTCCCCTCGGCAAACAACGTTACGGTCTGCGTGGACAGTTCGCTTCTTCTGTACGACGGTTGGCATGAAACCGCGCGTGACCTTTGGAAGTCGCCTGCGGAAATTACGGAACGGCTCACAACGAACAACATCGTTCTCGACAGTCTGACAGCACTTTCCAACAAGCGCGGCGACAGCGTGAAAATTCTGTTTGATTGCTCGTACAGAGACGATACCTTACAACAGTATCAAGGTTATATCAACAACGGGAAAATGGAAAAGAACAAGGCAAACGGCGATCGGTTCCAAGCGGATCTGAAGGAAATGGTCGCCGGACTGCAAACAAACATTCCGAACGTTGGTATTTATATATGGGACTATAAAGCAGACGCGGAAACTAAAAACACGCAGCACACCATTATTTCAAGCGATTTCCTTGTGGAACTGGAAAGCGGGAAAAGCATTGCCGATTGGCTAAGCGACGCGATCAACGGAACGGTTCGGTCGTATGGGTTGGATCTACTAAATTAAAAAATAGCATATCCGAACAATCTTAAATGGAGTTTTACAAAATGGAAGATCAAATCGTAATGGAAGAAAAACCTATGCAAGAAAAACCGAAAAAGAAAAAGCATAGAGGGCTGATTATCACAGGCTCTGTGGTAGGTGGTTTACTGATTGTGATTTTGATACTGTTTTTTGTGCTTACTTGTAATACGCAAATCGTGGTCGGGCTGATCCAGAAAGCAACTTACGGCGACAAACCGTTTAATTCTTACGAGCCGTATTATGAGCCGATTAACGGGTTAAAGGAAAACGGACAATATCTGATCAGTGAGATCAAATACGATACGGAATATCCAAACAGTTATCTCGATATTACCTATCCCGACGGTGATTTTACAGCCGATCGCCCGACGCTAATCTATTTCCATGGCGGCGGTTTCTTTGCCGGGAGCAAAAACATGGGTGATCCGCTTGCGGCAAGCGAAGCGACGGCGCTCCTTGATGATATTTGTGCGCAAGGGTACAACATTGTCAATGTCGATTATGCGCTTGTTCCCGCGGCGCATTTCCCCATTCCGCTTATTCAGGCGAACAGAGCGTTTGCATATCTGCTTGCACATCAAGACGAGTACCATCTTGATATGGACAATATAGTTATTATGGGTAGTTCTGCCGGTGCAATCATATCCAGCCAAATGGGAAGCATCGTTACAAATCCCGAATATGCGAGTCTTATCGGTATAACGCCCGCCTTAAAACCCGAACAAATAAAAGCGGTCGTTCTCGACGACGCGCCGCTTGATTATAATCATTTTGATCTTGCGACGAAAATGCTTGTCGGCAATTACGTTAAAGGCAGTATATATCTGAACAAGGAAGAAATAAAAAAATATAACAATATCGGCAGTCTGACCGCTAACTACCCTGCCGCCGTGCTTCTCGGCAGTGAGTACAGAAACGATATGAACGTCATGCACAAAGAGTTGGATAGTCTCGGTTGTGAGCATATTCTCGTCGATCCGTATGCGGAACACGGTGTTCAGAAACCGCATTGCTTTGTTGCGAAAGAACGGGTTGACGATATTGCAAAAGACGCATTTGACAGAATGATGGCTTTTATAGAAAGCAAAACGAAATAAGTAGTTAACGCTATATGAAGATGAGCGAGAACTACGAAACGGAACAGCGGTTGTTGACGGACAAAGTATCTGTGTTAAAAGCGGATATGGAAAAGTCCAAGAACAAAACCGAAGAGATCGTAAAATTCGTTTCTCTTGTGGATAAATACAGCGATTTTACTCGGGACATATCATCCGTCTTTTTTGTTTCATGATGAAAAAATGACGGAAAATGCAAAGTCAGAAATTATTAAAAAGATTAAAACATTATCGAGTAAAAACGATGGATAAAGATAATGGAAAGAAACAGATGGGCTACGTGCTGGTCTTCCAAAATCAATGACAGCTATTTGGGGAGTGCAAGACACAAAAACGCAGATTTTATCTGCGTTTTTTGTTTACCCCGTGCAGATTCGCCCTTATCGTCAACAAGTTGACTGTAAGTGACGCGATCGACCGCAAGGCGGTAACGATGCGCCGTTTCGTCCGCCGAATGCGTTTTTAACTTGCGACATTGACTTGTTTTGCATAATTTTATCTCGAAAGAATGCCGAAAAGTTGTACTTTTGTCATAAATTCGTCATATCTTATTTGTTATAATGGAATGCGGAAATAAAGAATAACACGAGGAGAACGTTGTTATGCCTAAGGATCAGGAAAAAAAGAACGAGGGACGCATTCAGTTCGTACGCGAGGGCGAAACGCTCGGCAAGGATAATTTTGCCGAATTGGCAAGTCGCTATTCGTCGGAATTGCGCGCTAAGCCGCGGAATCGTGAGCCCGGCGAGACGAATCTTCATTACGCGCAAACCGTGATGGAGCCCAACACCGCCAATAATTTGCGCGCGGAGGCGTTTTTGAACAGCATCGTCGGAATGTTGACGCCGTCCCAAAAAGAGTCTATATTACGACAAGCTTCCGACAAGCAGAAAGAGGCCATCCGCTACAGTGTGCGTATGAAAGCGGTGGAAATTCTGAGCAACAAATACTCGGATAAACTAAAAGAGAAAGAAGACCTTCCCGCGGGACCGGAAAAAGACGCTCTCGCAAAGGAAGTAGAAGCGATGCACGTCGCGATCAGACGAATGGAAGCAGGCAAACCGTCAATAGATGAGATGAAGGATATCGTTCGGCCGTATTTTACCGAAGAGCAAATGAACGACCCCTTATTCGAGCCCGTCAATCAAATTGCGGCCAGATTTTTGCGCTCCGACCTTGACCACTCCTTTGAGATATTGCAAACGGTACTCACGGACAAGCAGATGGAAGAGCTGCAACAGTCGACGGAAAACTACGTGCTCCCGTGGGACAGAACGCACGAAGAACTCGGCAAAAAAGTCTATACCGAGCAGAGCGAAAAGGCAAAAGCGGATATAGACGCGAGGACGGATCTTTCTCAAGAGCAGAAAGACGCGATGAAGGCGGATATCGACGCCGCCAACGACTTTTTGCGCGAGCCGATAGGCGAAGACCCGACCGGCGCGTACTTTGCGTTAAGCACGGAGTACTACGAAAAGGCGGTGCTCAAAGACGCGAAAGAGGCAAGCGTCCCCCTGATGAAGGAAGAGGGTTACGACCTTGACTCCGTCGAAGAGACCATAAACATGACTACGTTCACACCCGATCCCGTGGTGAAAAACGAAGAAGAGTTCAATAAACTTAACGAGGCGGAATTTAAGTTTTCCCCCGAGACGAAGACGGCGATCAAGCACGTCTATTCTCTCATGCAAAAGTACGGCTACTGCGGCAAAGGCGTCGTCGCGGAACAAGACGTAAAAGTGTACGGCATGAGCGCGCTTTCCAATGCGATCATCGAGTATAAGGCAGCCGTAGAGTCGGGCGACGCGACCAAGATAGCCGAAGCGTCAAAAGCGATGATAACGGAAAAAGAACACGTCGACGAGATCATTGATTACGTTCGCGACAACTTCCCCGTCGACCGCCACAGCGAAAACTTCGCCAAGGCGGGCAACGTCGACGTCATCAGAAACGGCACGTTCCCGCCGGATTATCGCTACGACGAAGCGGTTACGGCGTTCAACTCCATATTCATTCTGGCAAACTTTGCCGAAACGAACGGCGTTACCTTCGACGAGTTCCTCGAAAGCCCCGCAAAATACGGCAAGCAGTATTTCCTTGACACGGTAAATCAGGGATTGCACAAATCGCTCAGCGGCAAAACGGGCGGCGAAGCCTTGAATGAAGCAAGCAAAAACTATGAGTTGGTTTACTCCAAAGGCGGACTCGGCGCGCCGCGCGCCTTCGAAGCGTTGTGCTTCTTGGATAAGGATCCCGCGATCCGCCTGCACAACCAAGGGTTAAACCTCTTTTTGGAAAAAACCGTCATCAACAGCGGTGACCAGATGGATATCACACGTCGTAAAATCGCGTACGAGCAGGGGCATCTCGACCGGTTTCTGTTTGTCTCCGCGCCGTATGACAGCGTGTCTCTTCTCGGCGTGCCCGTTTACAACGTTCATACGCTTACTTACGATCAACCCCAAGCGTTTGACGAGGCGGAGTATTTGCTCAACAACGGCAAATCGATTTCCGAGATGAAGGCGCAGATGGACGCCGCGTGCAAAGACTTCCTGTATTATGCGCAAAACAGCAAAGTGCCCGATAAATACGGAAAACTGAAATATCAGACGTCGTTAACTTCCAAACAAATCTTTGACATCATCCAAAGCGCGGCAGGCAAGATATTGATGGCTAAGATCGCCGAAAAGGACGATCCCGCGTATCAGGCGCTCAAAGAGGCTTTGACCGACGAACAGAAATACGTCAACGGCCTTATCATGGAAGAAAGAAACAAGACGAGAGAGGCCGAGGAGCAACTTAAAGAAGCCGAAAAGCAAGGCAACACGCAGGAGATAGAACGCCTTAAGGCGTTTATCGAAAAGAATAAAACGTTTGACGATATCATATATTCGGGCATCGAACCGCAGCTTAAATACGCACAGAATCTCGAAAATTACGAAAAGATGATCGCTTCGCTTGACGGAAAGAATTCCGACGGCATAAACCTCAAGCCCGACGAAGATTTCAACGAGTCGATGGTGAAGTTGAATGAAGAATTTGCGAATCTCAACGCTCGTATTTCCGATCGAGTGACGGAAATCGGCGTGCAAAACGTCGAAAAAGACGACGTGATTCAGGTGCTCAACATCGCGAAAAAAGAAGTATTCGTCAAGATCGAGCCGCTGAAAGAGGAGTATATCAAGCAACTCGACGAGGATGTGAAGAAAGGGCGTATTACCGCCGCTTTCAGGGACGCGCGCGTAAAGCAACTCAACGACCCGAACTATAAATACGACGATTTGCCCGACCTTTTCCCGAAGTCCGCGGAAATGACGGACGAACAAAAAGCGGAAAGACAAAGAGATATAGAAAAGTTTGCTCTCAATCAAAACGCCGAAGAGTTAGGATTTGTGAATACCAAGCCCGAAGTCAAAGCGGAAGAAAAAGCTCCCGAGCAAGAAGAGAAACAAGAGGAGAAACAAGAGGAAAAGCAGGAAGAGAAACAGACTGATTTTACCGGCAAGTGGTTCGAGCCCGGGCAACAGGTCAACAACGAAGTTCTTTGGGAGAAAGTCAAATCGATCAGAGATGTTTTGGCCGCGCCGATCGAAAGAAGCAACAACTGGTTGGCAGATCAAAAAATATACGAAGAGAGAATGCGCGAAGAAGAGCGTTTGAAGGTTTTATATACGGAAGCATGGAAAACGCTGCCCGCCGAGGAAAAAGAGAAAGTACTCGCCGTTATGGATGAAGGCTCGCAAGGTGTTGTGAGGAAACGCGATGAACTCACGATGATCGTAGTCGATGACAATCCGGCGATATGGAAACCGTTGCTCGAAGGCATCCCTCAAGACAAGGTGAGATCCGTTGCTCTCATGGTGGACGCGA
>CAMNIW010000096.1 GCA_946540675.1 uncultured Clostridia bacterium
ATCGAGGAAGAGATGAAATCGTCGTACATCGACTACTCGATGTCGGTGATTGTTGCACGAGCACTTCCCGATGTGCGCGACGGATTCAAGCCCGTACATCGCCGTATCCTCTTCGGAATGATGGGTATCGGCAACACAAGCGACAAACCCTACAAGAAATGCGCACGCGTGGTGGGTGAGGTGCTCGGAAAGTACCATCCCCACGGCGACAGTTCCGTGTATGGAGCTCTTGTGCGTATGGCACAGGACTGGAATATGCGCTATACGCTGGTTGACGGCCAGGGAAACTTCGGAAGCGTCGATGGCGACTCTCCGGCAGCCATGCGTTACACCGAGTGCCGTCTGTCGAGGATGGGCGAGCACATCATGGACGATCTTGAGAAGGATACTGTTGACATGGCAAAGAACTTCGACGACTCGCTCGACGAGCCGACGGTGATGCCTACGAAGATACCCAACCTGCTTGTAAATGGTGGCAATGGTATAGCCGTGGGTATGGCAACGAATATACCGACACATAACCTCGGCGAAGTTATCGACGGAGTTATCGCGTATATCGATAATCCGAAGATCAAACTCGACGATATGATGAAGATAATAAAAGGTCCCGATTTTCCGACGGGCGGATATATAATAGCGGGCAGCGAACTCCGTGCCGCGTACGAAACAGGCAAAGGTAAAATTCAAATAAGGGCAAAACTCAATATCGAAGACGCCGACAACGGGAAAAAGAATATAGTAATAACCGAGATTCCTTATCAGGTAAACAAGGCGCAACTTCTCGAAAAAATCGCGGAATTACAGGAAAAGAACAAGGATGTTCTCGGCGGTATTTCCGATATTGCAGACGAATCCGACAGGTCGGGGATGCGTGCGGTAATAAAACTGAAACGCGACGTAAATCCGCAACCTATTATCGAATTTTTGCTTAAATATACGCAGTTGCAGTGTTCTTACGGCATAAATATGGTTGCGATCGCCGGCGGAAAACCCAAGCAACTCGGACTTTTGGAAATACTTAAATATTACGTCGATTATCAGATATCGGTCGTCTTAAGACGCACGAAATTCGACCTTACCAAAGCAAAAGAGCGTTCTCATATCCTTGAAGGATTGATCATAGCGGTAAATAATATAGACGAAGTTATAAGGATAATAAAAACGTCGCCCGATACGCCCGCCGCTAAACAAAATCTTCGCGACGCTTTCGATTTGTCCGATAAGCAGGCTCAGGCGATTCTCGATTTAAGACTTGCGCGGATAACCAAACTCGAAGTGAACAATCTCCGCAACGAACTTGAAGAACTTCGCAAACTGATCAAGGAATTACAAGCGATAATCGACAGTAAATCGTTGCAAAAGAGCATTGTAAAAAAAGAGATATCGATAATCAAACGAAAATACAAAGACGACAGAAGGTCAATTATCGTCGAAAACGCCGAAGAAATATCTCTCGATAAATTTTCAAGCGAAAACACGGTTGAAGAATACGTTATCGGTTATAATTGCAATAACCTTATACGTAAAGTCAAGGCGTCCACTTATAGAAAATACAATAAAAACGAAACGCCCGGAAAAGCCGAACTCTTTAAGTTCAAGGTCGAAACGGACAGCGAACACTTACTTTATGCTTTTACAAACAAGGGGAACTGCTTCCGCATAGATCTTGAATTTATCCCAGAAGGTAGCGGCGCGATGAGCGGCGGCGTAAAGTTCGATCAGGTGGTAAAAAACGCCGAGAGCGGAGAAAAACCCGTAGCCTTCTTTGCGCTTAAAGACGGTGATGTCCCGCAAGGGAAACTGTTATTTTACACAAAATTCGGCGCGGTGAAATTATCTCCGTGGGAAGAGTATATAGTCAAAAAGAGTTCTTATCAAGCGATAAAACTCAAAGAAAAGGACGAGATAGTCGCCGTAGAAGAACAAAAAGAGAACAGCGATTATTTGTTTACGACCCAAAAAGGTATGTGCTTGTACTGTGCGGACGAATTCCCCGAACAGGGCAGGACGGCAGGCGGCGTAAAGGGTATGGATATCGGTTCGGGCGACGAAATACTGTTTGCCGGACAAATAGCAAAAGATAAGGATTATTTGCTTGTCGTAGGAACAAGTTTCGGCACGTTTAAGAAGATAGTTCTTGGAACGATAGGAAAACTCGGCAGGGCGAGAAAGGGAGTCAGAATCTCGGACGTCGGCAACGACGCCAAAGAAAAACTTCTCGTCGCATATCCGGTCGAAGACGGAAAGAGCGTAAACCTGCTTATTGAAAAAGATGACGATTCAAAGGATCTGCTTTATATAAACAGCGAGAAATTGCCGCTTGAAAGCAGAACGTCAAAGGGAAAAGCGATCGCGTCGCTTGGGATATTTCGCGGAAAGGAGGTGCATCCCTTTCGCCTCCCGAATATGTTGTGATAAAAGCGTAGATCCGACTGAGTTCGATTTTGACGAACCGTATGTAACCGACGTTCCGACGCGGACGGAAGAAAATTGCGAAGCGAAAAACTCGGATTATAAAGACGACTCAGAGCCCGATTTCGATTCGGGTATGCTTGCTCGGGACGGCGAAATCGGAGAGAGTGCCGAAATCGGGTCGGAAGTCGCGCGTGAAGACGCGGAAGTTTCGCAAACCCCGGAAATTGAAAGGACCGAAAGTATAGACAGCCGAACGGATGATTATATCGAAGCGGAAAAAACGCCGGAGATAAACGACGACGGAGATAACGAAAGAGTTGACGATGAGCCTAAAAAGGAGCGCATTGAAATTATGGAAAACACGAGATTGAATATTCTTATCGACAAATCGAGAAACTGTTATGACGGTATAGTAAAAATAATAGGCGACTTATACGATGCCGTTACCAAGGACGGAAAAACCATTTCTTATACCAAAGAGCGGTTTTTTGCCGAATACGACGTGTATTTGCAGTCCGCGCTTGTGAGCATTTGTTCCGGTCTTAACAGGTTCGGGGAAGAAGAGATGGAATTTATCGAAAGCCTTTCAACCTACGGCAAATTGGTCGACGGTACGGATTTTACTCTTTTCGCGAATTGCTCGAAAGAAATGCGGGATAAACTTGCGGAAATGGCAAATGAAAAGTTGGCAGTCGTTCCGTACTGCGTCAAGGTCGCAGGCGCGCTCGACAGTACAAAGAATTTCGGAATAACCAAGGCGATACACGATCTTTCGGTCAAGATATGCTTCAATCTCAAACTTATCGACGAAAACGCCGATATAAAATCTAATACGGATATACTTAATTCGCTTAAAGCGATACATACTTTTGCCGCTTTGCGCGGAATTAAATTAAGGTAAGTCTATGAAAGTTATAATTGTTGGTTTAGGTAAAATCGGTACGACCATACTCGATAATCTCGTCGCGGAAAAACACGACGTACTTGCTATCGACAGCGATCCCGACGTGGTTTATAACATTACCAACACATACGACGTTATGGGTATGTGCGGCGACGGCGCTCAATACGAGCAGTTGCTTGAAGGCGGTGCGGATAAGTGCGACTTGTTTATCGCGGTAACTGGATCCGACGAACTAAATATGCTTTCTTGCTTCGTCGCGAAAAAGATGGGGGCTAAAAATACGGTCGCAAGAATAAGAAATACCGAGTATACCGGTGAGAGCCTTGATTTTATTAAGAAAAATCTCGATATTTCGATGATAATCAACCCTGAAAAACTTACCGCCGAAGCGTTATACAATATGCTTAAACTTCCTTCCGCGGTAAAAGTCGAGACGTTTACGGGCAGGGCGTTTGAAATGCTCGAACTTTCCGTAAAAGAGAATTCTCCGCTCGATGGAAAAAGTCTTATCGATATAAGGAAAAAGTGTAACGAGAAATTCCTTGTTACTATTATTCGTCGCGGAGACGAAGTATATATTCCCACCGGCTCGTCGGTAATATGTGCCGGAGATAAGATATTTCTTATCGTCGTTCATTCACATGCGCATAGCTTGTTAAAGCATCTCGGATTGCTTTACAAGGAGAGTAAAGACGTGATAATCGTCGGAGCGAGTCAGACCGCGCACTATCTTACCGAAATGCTTCTTAAAGGGAGAAGCAGTGTAAAAATTATTGAAAAATCCGCCGACAAATGCGAAGATTTCGCTGAAAATTTGACGGGGGACGTTTCGGTTATACACGGCGACGCGATGTCGCAGGACCTTCTTTTGGAAGAAGGGATCGAAAACGTTGACGCCTTCGTGGCGCTTACGGGTCAGGACGAAGAGAACATTCTGATGTCTTTTTACGCTATATCGAAAAACGTTCCCAAAGTCGTTTCTAAGGTAAACAGAAAAGAATTGTCGCTCATTTCCGAAAATCTCGGACTCGACTCGATTATATCTCCTAAAAACGTTATAGCGGATATAATACTTCGGTACGCAAGGGCGCTTACAAACGCAGAAAGTACCGTTAAATCGCTTTACAGTCTGGTTAACGGTAAAGCGGAAGCGCTGGAATTCGACGTCATGTCGGATTTTGAGTATAGCGGAGTATTACTTGCAAACCTTCCGACCAAAAAGGACGTTATAATCGCCGGTATCGTAAGAAACGGAAAGGCGATAATTCCCGGCGGCGAAGACGCGATCATGACGGGTGACAGGATCATTATAATAGCCAAGGAAGAAAAGATTTACAGTTTATCGGATATAATCAGGCAATAATATGAATTATAGAGTTATTTTTTCAACAATCGGCCGCGTTATTATAACGGAAGCGTTGCTTTTGCTTTTGCCGCTTTTGGTGTCGGTTATATATCTTGAAAAATGCGCGTTCTCGTTTTTGATAACGATCGGGATCGCAACAGCAGTCGGTTTGATATTCATTTTTGTCGCAAAGCCGAAAAATCAATTGATTTTTTCTAAGGAAGGTTTTGTTACGGTCGCTCTCGCATGGATATTCGTTTCGCTTATCGGATGCTTGCCGTTTATTTTCAGTAGCGAGATTCCCGACTTTATCGACGCGTTTTTCGAGACGGTCAGCGGTTTTACGACGACCGGAAGCACGATTCTTACGGGAGACAGGATAGAAGGATTAAGTAAGGGGATTTTGTTTTGGCGTAGTTTTACTCACTGGATAGGCGGCATGGGAGTTCTCGTGTTCGTTATGGCAATTACGTCTAAAAATCCAGACAGATCTATTCATATTTTAAGGGCGGAAATGCCCGGACCGAGCGTCGATAAATTGGTCCCGAGATTTAGGGATACCGCAAAAATATTATATCTTATATATATAGGGCTCACGGCATTGCTCGCTATTTTCCTTTTGTTTGGCGGAATGTCTCTGTTTGAAAGCGTGGTTTATGCGTTCGGCACGGCGGGAACCGGCGGATTTGCGACAAGGGGTACGAGTATTGCGGGATATAATGCGTATATCCAGTGGGTGCTTACCGTAGGTATGTTTTTATTCGGCGTCAACTTTAACCTTTATTATCTGATACTTATCGGAAGATTCAAGTCGATATTAAAGAGTACCGAATTGAAAGTTTACTTTGCGATGGTGTTCCTTTCGATAACGGGCATAGTTATAAATACGTGCGTCGTATCGACTAATTTCGTCTTTTCTGACGTGGTTAGAAATTCCGCATTTCAGGTAACTTCGATTGTTTCCACAACCGGTTT
>CAMNIW010000097.1 GCA_946540675.1 uncultured Clostridia bacterium
TATTCGCTGCGCCGCTTTTCGCCGTTTAAGGCGAAGATTTCCGCTTTACGGGAAGATTATTCTTTCCCCGCGAGTTTCTTGTACTTGCCGAGTCTCGCGTTGTTTTCTTCTTCGGCTCTTACAAAGAGTTTTTCGGCGAGTTCGGGCTGAGCCTTTTTAAGGGTAGCGTAACGGTTTTCACCGAGTATGAATTCCTGATAACTTGCCGTAGGATCTTTGCTGTCGAGAGTGAACGGATTGACTTCGGTGCCTACCTTGTCGGGGTTGTACCTGTAAAGGTGCCAGTATCCGGCGTCTACCGCTTTCTTTTCTTCGTTCTGAGAGTTGCTCATATTGATGCCGTGGTTGATACAGGGCGCGTAGCAGATAAGAAGGGAAGGTCCGTCGTACGCTTCGGCTTCGATAACGGCGTTAAGGAACTGCTGTTTGTTGGAGCCCATAGCGCACTGAGCGACGTAAACGTATCCGTAACTCATGGCCATCATGCCGAGATCTTTCTTCTTTACTCTCTTGCCGCCCGCCGCGAATTTGGCAACGGAGCCGGTCGGGGTGGACTTGCTTGCCTGACCGCCGGTGTTGGAGTAAACTTCGGTATCCACGACGAGAACGTTGACGTCTTCGCCCATGGCGAGCACGTGATCAAGACCGCCGTATCCTATATCGTAAGCCCAACCGTCGCCGCCGATTATCCAGATGGATTTCTTTATCACGCAGTCGAGCGAGTCGTTTACTTCGCGGAGTATGGATTTAAGTTCGTCCTTGCTGTTCTTTATAGCCGACGGAAGAGCCGCTTCGAGAGTCTTGGCGACCTGTTTGGTTATTTCGCCGCTCTTCTTGTTGTCGAGCCACGTCCTGAACGCTTCGCCCACGCGTCCCCTTATGCCGAGTTCGAGCGCTCTTCTCATAAGGTCGGCGAGTTTGTTTCTTCTCTGCGAGTAAGCGAGATTGAAGCCGTAACCGTATTCGGCGTTGTCTTCGAAAAGGCTGTTTGCCCAGGCGGGTCCTTTGCCTTCTTCGTTCTTGGTGTACGGGCACGTCGGGGAAGAACCGCCGTAGATGGACGAACAACCCGTCGCGTTGGCGACGATCATTCTGTCTCCGAAGAGTTGGGTTATTACCTTTATATAAGGAGTTTCGCCGCAGCCTGCGCACGCGCCCGAGAACTCGAACAACGGCTTATTGAACTGCGACCCCTTGACGGTGGAAGGCTTGAAAACGTCTTTCGTGTCGACTTTGGGAAGTTTTTCGCTGAACTCGTAGTTGTCGACTTCTTCCTTTTGAATGCTTTCGAGCGGAACCATGACGAGCGCTTTCTTGTCTTCCTTGGTCGGGCAGACGTTGGCGCACACGCCGCAGCCCATACAGTCGAGCGGGCTGACCTGCATTCTGTAACCGTAACCTTTAAGTCCGATAGCCGCTTTCGTGGCGAAAGTAACGGGTCTGTCTTCGCCGTCCTTTATAAGGGCGGGACGGATACAGGCGTGCGGACAAACGAACGCGCACTGGTTACACTGGATACAGTTTTCGACGTTCCACTGCGGAATTTTGACCGCGACGCCTCTCTTCTCGAATCTGGTCGTTCCGGTGGGAACGGATCCGTCGGCGTTGAACGCCGAAGAAGGAAGTTTGTCGCCCTGAAGGACGAGTATCGGGTGCACCACTTCTTTGAAGTACTTGTCGTCCGCGACCTTTGCGGGAGCGGCGCCTTCGGTTGCGGTCGCCCACGCTTCGGGAACGGCTATTTCTTTAAGTTCGGAAGCGGCTTTGTCGATCGCCGCGTAGTTCATATTGACTACCGCGTCGCCCTTCTTGCCGTAGGACTTTTTGACGTACTGTTTCATCCAGTCTTCGGCTTCCGAATAAGGCATTATTTCGGGGTTGATCTTGAAGAACGCCGCCTGCATTATGGCGTTGGTCCTTCCGCCGAGCCCTATGGACTGCGCTATCTTTATAGCGTCGATGACGTAGAGTTTGGCTTTCTTTTTGGCGAGAAGTCGTTTCATCGTCGCGGGAAGGTTCTCCGCGAGTTTTTCGGCGGTATCCCATTCGCAGTTGAGAAGGAACTTGCCGCCTTCTTTAAGGTCGGTGACCATATCGTATCTTATCACGTACGACGGCTGCGAGCAGGCGATGAAATCGGCGGCGTCTATAAGGTAAGACGACTGTATGGGGGTCTTGCCGAAACGGAGATGCGAAACGGTTATGCCGCCCGACTTCTTGGAGTCGTAGAAGAAATATCCCTGCGCGTACATATCGGTGTGATCGCCGATTATCTTTATGGAGTTCTTGTTCGCGCCGACCGTTCCGTCGGAACCGAGACCGTAGAACTTACAACTTATCGTGCCTTCGGGAGCGGCGTTGTACTGCTCGGAGAAGTCGAGAGAAGTGTTGGTCAAATCGTCGTAGATACCGACGGTGAAGTGGTTCTTCGGCTTGTCGGATTCAAGGTTCTTGTATACCGCGTATATCATCGACGGGTTGAACTCTTTGGAGCCGAGTCCGTATCTTCCGCCGTATACCTTGATCTTCTTTCTGCCCGTTTCGACCAAAGCCGCGCACACGTCGAGATAAAGGGGTTCGCCGAGCGAGCCGGGTTCCTTGGTTCTGTCGAGTACCGCGAGTTTCTTTACGGTCTTGGGAAGAGCCTTGGCGAAAGCCTTAGCCGCAAAAGGTCTGTAAAGTCTTACTTTCAGAAGACCGACTTTGTGACCTTCGGAATTCATCTTGTTGATGGTTTCTTCTATGGCGTCGGCACCGCTGCCCATTATCACTATGACGTTTTCGGCGTCGGGCGCGCCCACGTAGTCGAAAAGGTGATAGTTTCTTCCCGTAAGGGCGGAAACCTTATCCATCATCTTTTGTACGATGGCGGGGGTGGCGTTATAGTAAGCGTTGGCGGTCTCCCTGTTCTGGAAGTAAGTATCGCTGTTTTGCGCGGTGCCTTTCTGAACGGGGTGATCGGGGTTGAGCGCTCTCTTTCTGAAATCTTCGATGTCGCTCATATCGACGAGTTGTTTCATTTCGTCGTATTCGATCACCTGAATTTTGGAAACTTCGTGGCTGGTTCTGAAACCGTCGAAGAAGTGAAGGAACGGAACTTTTGCTTTAAGCGTCGAAAGGTGCGCGACGAGAGCGAGATCCATAACTTCCTGGACGGATCCCGACGCGAGCATCGCAAATCCCGTCTGACGGCACGCCATGACGTCGGAGTGGTCGCCGAAGATGTTGAGCGAGTGAGCGGCAAGCGCTCTTGCGCTGACGTGGAACACGCAGGGCAAAAGTTCGCCGGCGATCTTATACATATTCGGGATCATAAGGAGCAAGCCCTGAGAAGCCGTATAGGTCACGGTGAGAGCGCCCGCGCTGAGCGCGCCGTGAACGGCGCCCGCCGCGCCGGCTTCGGACTGCATTTCGGCAAGGCGAAGGGTTTGTCCGAACATATTCGTTCTTCCCTGCGTCGACCATTCGTCCGCGACTTCCGCCATGGGCGAAGAAGGAGTTATCGGGTAAATAGCCGCTACTTCCGAGAAAGCGTAAGCAACGTGGCTGGCAGCGGTATTACCGTCGATAGTCATAGTTTTCATTGAATTACCTCCGTGAAATATTAGTTAAGTAATGATTACAGTGATTAACCTTATATATTATAGCGAATCGGAATATTTAAGTCAATAAATTAAAGCGATTTTTTAACGAAAAAATGGTATAAAAAAGGCAAATCGCCTAAAAATATGCTAAAACCCCCGTTTTTGCCGCGCGGCTTAAAAATACTTGTTAAATCGGCGGGTTAGTGATATAATTATCAGAGTATGAACGCCATCGAATTCGACAAAGTAAGTTTTTCTTACGGCAAAAGCGAAAACGGAGACAAAGTCGACGTATTGAAGGACTTCGATATGACCGTAAAACAGGGGTCTTTCGTCGCCCTTCTCGGCAGAAACGGAAGCGGAAAGAGCACGCTCGCGAAACTCGTGAACGGGCTTTTGTCTCCTGTCGCGGGAAAAGTCACGGTCATGGGGCTCGATACCGCCGACAAGAAAAATCTCTTCGAAATACGCAAAAAAGCGGGTATGGTGTTCCAGAATCCCGACAACCAGCAGGTCGCTTCCATAGTCGAAGACGACGTCGCTTTCGGCCCCGAAAACATAGGTATGCCGCGCGAAGAGATGATAAAATCGGTCGACTATGCGCTTAAAGTCACCGACACCGAAAAATTCCGCACCGAACAGGCTTCGCGGCTGTCGGGCGGACAAAAGCAAAGGGTGGCGATAGCGGGGGCGATAGCGATAAAGCCCGAAATACTCATACTCGACGAATCGACTTCGATGCTCGACCCCAAGGGAAGAAGGGAAGTCATGGAAGTCGTAAGGACGCTGAACAAAGAAAAGGGAATGACGGTCATAGACATCACCCACTATATGGACGAAGCGGCGGAAGCCGACGAAGTATACGTCCTTTCGGGCGGTAAACTCGCAAAGAGCGGCACGCCGGAAGAAGTCTTTTCGGACGACGGACTTCTCGCAAGGTGCGGACTCGAACTTCCGAGATTCGGACTGATCGCGAAAAAATTGCGGGAGCGCGGAGTGCCGATAGACGGCGCGATAACGGATAAAGGGGGACTTTCGGAAAAATTATGCGAATTGTTTCGGAAAAACTGACCTTTACCTATAACCGCAAGACGAAGTTTGCCAAAAGGGCGCTCGACGAAGTGTCGCTCGCGATAGAAGAAGGCGAGTTTTACGGCATAATCGGGCATACGGGCAGCGGAAAATCGACGTTTATACAGCATTTCAACGCGCTTATACCCGTAGAGAGCGGAACTCTCACGGTCGGGGACTACGATCTTACGAGCAAAAAGAGAAAGGACAAAAAACGCCTTAAAGAACTCCGCGCAAAGGTAGGAATGGTCTTCCAATATCCCGAATACCAACTCTTTGCCGAGACCGTCTACGACGACGTGGCGTTCGGATACAAGAATTTTTTCAAGGGCGCGACAAAGGAAGAGATCGACGCGGCGGTGTATTCCGCGCTCGAACTCGTCGGCATCCCGCGCGAATACGCGAAGAAGTCGCCTTTCGAACTGTCGGGCGGACAAAAGAGAAGGGTGGCGATAGCCGGCGTCATAGTGACGAGACCCGAAGTGCTCGTTCTCGACGAACCCGTCGCGGGGCTCGATCCCGTCGGGAAAAGGGAACTTATGGCTCTTCTTCACAGGCTTCACGGAGTTACGGCTAAGACGGTGGTCATCGTCTCGCACGATATGGACGAAGTTGCCGACAACTGCACGCGCGTCGCCGTCTTTTCGGAAGGGAAAGTCGTGATGGAAGGCAAGCCTTCGGAAGTGTTCGCGCGCGCGGACGAACTGACGGCGTTGCGGCTCGACGTTCCCGTGACGGCGTATCTCGCCGCCGAACTCAAAAAGGGCGGCGGGGGATTGGAAACCGACTTTACGTCGG
>CAMNIW010000098.1 GCA_946540675.1 uncultured Clostridia bacterium
ATATACCGCCGCCTGCCGCCGAGAATCGAGTTCAACTTATTCACACTCGGCTATCATTTTCGCGCTCAACGGGTGCGCGCTCACGGAGTTTCTCAACGACGGCAAAAACGTCGTGGATCTCGGCGACGGCGACGTGCCCGTCAGGTGGACTCTCGTCGAAAACGACAACGAATACCGCCCCGTGGAGTCGGCGTACTTCGAATTCGGCAAAGATAATTTCAGATATTTCGAGAACGGCGAACTCAAAAAAGAAGGCGGTCACCGCATAACCTATATGGGAGAAGACGACCCCGCTCCGCTGCATCTCAATCTCACGTTCGGCAAGGTAAACGGGATAAGCGCGTTCGACTATATAGACTGTTTTACGGAAGATAAAAAAGACGATCTCCGTCAGTTTACCATAATCAGGGAAGGTTATCACGTCAAGGCGGAAAGAGTCGGCGGCGTGCCGGTAAGGGATTATCATTTGTCGGAAATGCCTTACGCTTTCGGCACTTACGTAAGAGAGGGCAAAGAGCGGTATTCCTATACGACCGAAAAATGCAAATACCGCAACGTCGACAGGTTAAACGGCACGTTTGCGGACGAAAAAGGCAACAAGTTCTATTTTACGAGCAACTCTTACGCCAAAGATACCGCCGTCGATAAATATATTCACTATTTCGTCTATATGCGGTACGAAAACGCCGAACGCGGCGACTTTGTCGAAGGGACGATATATTTAAGCGAATACAACGAGTTCGACAGCGGCAAGCACCACAACGTCGCGATGATATACGTCCTGCACGGCGACGGCGAGCCTGCCAAGGAAAAGGGAGTATCGGTCGAAGCCGACTACGAATTGATGGATTTCGATTTTATCGGCGAAACCGCGTTTTCGATTACGGGCGGAAAGTACTTTTACGACAATACCGAATGCGAATACGACCCGTCGGGCTTTGTTGCGGGCGTGTATATGTCAGCCGCAGGCTGAACCTGCCCGAAAACGGCAAATTCCGCAAAAATAAATTTGCGAAAGGGGTAGACAAAAGGCTTTTCATATAGTATAATATAGCAAAATTTATGTTAAACGACTTTTATTCTGAAATAGGCGGGAGTAATTCTGTTCCCGCCATAATTATTTCCGTCGCGATAATTCTCATCGCGGGATTCGGTATGACGCGGATAACCAAACTTTTGCGCCTTCCGAGCGTCACGGCTTATATTCTCGCGGGAGTGGTAATAGGTCCGTACTGTTTCAACCTTATCCCCAAAGAGATTGCCGCGGGTATGGATTTTATATCCGATATCGCGCTCGCGTTCATAGCGTTCGGAGTGGGCGAGTTTTTCAGATTTTCCGTGCTTAAAAGGAACGGTGCGAAAGTCGTCGTGATAACGCTCTTCGAAGCGCTTGCGGCGTCTGTTTTCGTATTTGTTCTGACCTATTTCATTTTAGGGCTCGGCTTGGCGTTTTCCGTAATACTTGCTGCTCTCGCTTCGGCGACCGCGCCGGCGTCCACTATGATGACTATACGGCAAACCAAGGCGAAAGGCGATTTCGTGGACACTCTTCTTTCCGTCGTCGCTCTCGACGACGTGGTGAGTCTGCTGGCGTTCAGCGTGGCGGTATCGGTCGCAATGGCGACTCTCGGCAGCTCTTTTTCGGTCGGAGACGTTCTCGTCCCGATAGGCAAGAATATAATAATGGTAGCGATAGGCGTGGGGATAGGCTTTTTGCTCAACTTCCTTATGGCAAAAAGGTCTACGGACAACAGGCTTATCGTCGCTCTCGCGTTCCTGTTTTTGCTTTGCGGCATAGGCGCGGCGATAGACGTTTCGCCCCTTCTCGGCTGTATGGCTATGGGAACGATATATATCAACGTATCCAAAGACGACAGGCTGTTCAAACAACTCAACTACTTCAATCCGCCCGTGCTTTTGCTGTTTTTCGTATTGTCGGGCGTAAAATTCAGGCTCGACGTTCTTGTCGATACGGACAGCGCGATAAACGGCGTTCCCATACTCGTTATAGGGATATTGTATTTTGTCGTCAGGATAGCGGGCAAGTATATCGGGGCGTTCGGCGGTTGCGCCGTTACCGGAAAGCCGCATAGAGTAAGGAATTTTCTCGGCTTCGCGCTCATACCGCAGGCAGGGGTCGCGATAGGGCTCGCCGCTCTCGGGGCAAGGCTTTTGGGCGGCGAAACGGGAGCGGTCTTGCAGACGATAATACTGTCGTCAAGCATACTGTACGAACTCATAGGCCCCGCGTCCGCAAAGTTCGCTCTCTATATGTCAAAGTCTTACGGCTCGGATGAAAAAACCGATACCGTTATTGAAAAACAGGATAAAACGGACGATTTGGAAATGCTTAAAGCAAGGCTTTCCGCGATAGAAAAAGAAATATCCGACAAGGAATACGCCCGTTCGGAAGAAGAGTCGGCGTTTATGTCGGCGATAGACGAACAGGACTCGGACAACGAGTATATAAAACGCAAATTCATAAACAGGAGATAGGAAAGTGGAGAAGGATATAATAGCAGGTCTTTTAGGCGAGTGGTCCGAAGGTAACGGCGTGTGGGCGATAGTCTTCAAAGTGCTGGTCGCCATAACGTTTTCGGCTATAATCGGCAACGAGCGCGCGAGAAAAAGACACGCGGCGGGGCTCAGGACTTTTATGCTCGTATCTCTCGGTGCGGTAGTCAGCGGCATAAGCGATAGCGCTCTCATATCTTCGGGAGCGGTATCTTTTCCGGTGATTTCCGCCGCCTTCATAGTCGGCATAGCGATAATAAGTTGCAACGCCATACTTTACAGTTCTAAAAACCAATTGAAGGGTTTGACGACGTCGATATGCCTTTGGGTGTCGGGCGTAATATCCGCAGTCTTGGGATTCGGAATGTACACGCTGTTCCTTGCGGGGGCGATAACTCTCGTCCTGACGCTTATGATATTCCCCCGTCTCGAAACGAGATTCAAGGACAGATCCAACCATTTCGAAGTGCATCTCGAACTCGAATCGAGAAATTCCCTTCGCGATTTTCTCGAAGCCGTGCGCAAATTCGGCATAAAGGTCAACGACATAGAGATAAATCCGGCGTACGCAAACACGGGGCTCGGCGTGTATTCGCTTATACTGACCGTAGAAGACCCCGAACTCAAAAAGAAAACTCACGGCGAGATAATCGAGATAATCTCTTCGCTCGAATGCGTGCATTTCATCGAGAAGATAAGTTGATCCCGAAAAAGGCGAGTTTTTAAGGCGCGGCTTGCCGCGCCTTTTTATTTTACGTCCGTATTTGCCTGAAACTCCGTTTGTATACGGATAAATAATGCGTATAAAGCACAAAAAAAGGGTTATCGCGTTGAGCCGATAACCCCGTGTTATATAACGGTATTTCAGTCTTTTACTTCGGGACCTGCCTTTGCGAGAGCCTTTCCGAGATCGTTGGTTTCGTATTTCACGAAGTTCTTTATAAATCTCGAAGCGAGATCCTTTGCCTTTTCTTCCCAAACCTTTGCGTCGGCGTAAGTATCTCTCGGATCGAGTATTTCTGTAGCGACTCCGTTAAGGACGGTGGGCACTTCGAAATTGAAGTAGGGTATCTTCTTGGTGGGAGCCTTGTCGATATCTCCCGAAAGTATAGCGTCGATAATTCCGCGGGTGTCCTTAATGGAAATTCTCTTGCCCGTTCCGTTCCAGCCGGTGTTTACAAGGTAAGCCTTGGCGCCGCTCTTTTCCATTTTCTTTACGAGTTCGGCGGCGTATTTGGTGGGGTGGAGTTCAAGGAAAGCCTGACCGAAGCACGCCGAGAAGGTCGGGGTGGGTTCGGTTATTCCGCGTTCGGTACCCGCGAGTTTAGCGGTGAAGCCTGACAGGAAGTAATACTGAGCCTGTTCGGGCGAGAGTATCGATACGGGGGGAAGCACTCCGAAAGCGTCCGCGGAAAGGAATATGACGTGATTTGCGGCAGGCGCGCTCGAAACGGGTTTGACGATATTTTCTATGTGGTTGATGGGATAAGAAACCCTGGTGTTTTCGGTTACGGACTTATCCGCGAAGTCTATCTTGCCGTTTTCGTCAAGAGTGACGTTTTCAAGAAGCGCGTCGCGGCGTATGGCGTTGTAGATGTCGGGTTCGCTCTCTTTGTCGAGATTGATGACTTTCGCGTAGCAACCGCCTTCGAAGTTGAATACGCCGTTGTCGTCCCAGCCGTGTTCGTCGTCGCCGATAAGGAGTCTCTTCGGGTCGGTGGAAAGGGTGGTCTTGCCCGTTCCCGAAAGGCCGAAGAATATCGCGGTGTTCTTGCCGTTAAGGTCGGTGTTTGCCGAGCAGTGCATAGAAGCGATGCCTTTAAGGGGCAGGTAGTAGTTCATCATCGAGAACATACCTTTTTTCATTTCGCCGCCGTACCAGGTATTGATTATTACCTGTTCTCTCGAAGTGATGTTGAAGGCTACGCAGGTTTCGGAGTTAAGACCGAGTTCCTTGTAATTTTCGACTTTCGCCTTAGAAGCATTGTAAACCACGAAATCGGGCTCGAAGTTTTTGAGTTCTTCTTCGGACGGACGGATAAACATATTCTTTACGAAGTGAGCCTGCCAAGCGACTTCCACTATAAATCTTACCGCCATACGGGTGTCTTTGTTCGCGCCGCAAAAAGCGTCCACGACGAAGAGCCTTTTATCGGACAGTTCCTTTATAGCGAGTTCTTTGACCGTTTTCCAGGTCGTTTCGCTCATCGGGTGGTTGTCGTTTTTATAAGAATCGGAAGTCCACCATACGGTGTTTTCGGAATTCTTATCCATAACTATGTATTTGTCTTTGGGCGAACGTCCGGTATATATTCCGGTCATTACGTTTACCGCGCCGAGTTCGGAGACTCTGCCGACTTCGTAACCCGTAAGGTCGGGCTTGGTTTCTTCTTTGAAAAGAGTTTCGTAAGAAGGGTTGTAAACGATTTCTTTTACGCCTTCGATGCCGTACTTTTTAAGTTCGTCTTTTTTCATAATGCACCTCTATATATATTGATTTATTTTCGGTAAAAAAGCGGATCCTTTTAATTTTGCTCCATTCTCCGCTATTATAAGTATAGCACAAAATTTTTGTTTTTGTAACCGATTTGACCATAGTTTTCGATAATATTTTCGCTATAGAGTAACAAACCTTATCAATAGTTTCCGAAAAGGCGGCTTTTCAGCCCTTTTCGCCGACCGTTCGCTCGATGTACGAAAGTACGCCTTCGCTTGCGCTCGCCGAAAATCATCTGAAAAAATACGCTCTTTTCGGCGCTTGCGTTTCGGGCGGCAAGAAAGCGCACACGAATAATAAGCAAATTATAGAATAAAGTGCTTGTTAAGGCAAGGCAAACGACCGCCGCCGTACTTGCCGTACCGCAAGGTCGTTTAACGACGCATTAACCGCTTTATTGCCACCCGAAAAAACTATTGATGAGATATGTTACTCTAT
>CAMNIW010000099.1 GCA_946540675.1 uncultured Clostridia bacterium
CTTATATCCAAAGACCGAGCGTGAGCATAAACAAGATATTGCAAATATCCGGAATATACGATATTATGCCTAAAATATAATTTTCGGAGTAGTCTGTATGAAAAATAAAATGATGATAAAATTCAACTCTTTATCTGAAAACGAACGCTTTGCGAGAAACGTTATCGCCTCGTTTTTATTACCGCTCAATCCCAGCGTCAGCGAACTTTCCGACGTGAAAACGGCGGTAAGCGAAGCCGTGACCAACGCAATCGTTCACGGATATCCGAACGATGTGGGCGAAGTCACCATGATCGCGGAAATAGACGGCAACGAAGTACATATAATAATTTCTGACCAAGGCGTCGGTATAGAAAGTCTTGAAAACGCTATGGAGCCCTTTTTTACCACAAAACCCGACGAAGAGAGGTCCGGTATGGGGTTTACGATCATAAAAACGTTTATGGACAATGTAAAGGTTTTTTCGGAAGTAAACGTCGGGACGACCGTCGATATGACAAAAGTTATCAAATCCGTTGCCTGAGGTCGATAAGGAGCGATAAATGCTTAATGCCGACGAGACGCTTGCTCTTATCGAGCGAGCGAAAAACGGAGATAACGGTGCGAAAGAAACGTTGCTTTTGAACAATGATCTGCTTATCAAAAGCATTATAAGAAGATTCAGAAATAAGGGCGTTGAATACGAAGATCTTTATCAACTCGGATGTATGGGCTTTTTAAAAGCGATAAAGAATTTTGACGCAAAATTCGGAGTGGTGTTTTCGACTTACGCCGTGCCGATGATTCTCGGAGAAGTCAAGCGGTTTTTGCGCGACGACGGGGCGATCAAGGTTTCGCGCGTGATAAAGAGTCAGGCAATCAAGATAAACAGGTTTATAGACGCATATTCGCTGAAAAACGGCAATTCGCCGACCGTCGAAACAATATCCGAAGAACTCGGTATAGACCGTGAAGACGTCGTTCTCGCGCTCGATAGCAGTAAGGCGCCCGTATCCTTATCGGAGAGCGTCGACGACGCAAAGGACGGAGATAAAAAGGCCGAACTGATCGACAAGATCGCTTCGGACGAACGGGAAGACGATCTCGTAGACAAGATACTTCTTAAAACCATGATCGAAAAACTTTCTCCGCGAGAAAAAAAGATAATCATTATGCGATATTACAGGGACAATACGCAAAGCGAAATTGCCGAAGAGCTCGGGGTTTCACAAGTCCAGGTATCGAGAATCGAAAACAAAATAATACAAAATATGAAAAGACAAATTTGACCGCGCAAAAATTTTTCAGCGCGGTTTTTCTTGACTTGAATAAATTAAATACTTATAATAAATACGTTATGAGAATGAGACGAAAAAAACATCTTGAAGACCGTATGCTTTCGGCCGACGCCTTTCTTATCGCCGGACAAAACGACGGTTTTTACGCTCTTACGGAAGCCGATAGATACGCAATTTTAGATTTTTCTGAAATTTTCGGAAACAATAATCCGTTATGGCTCGAACTAGGCGCCGGCAAGGGTGCGTTCGCGTTTGAACTTGCGGCAAGAAATCCCGATAAAAACGTCGTGGCGGTCGAGAAGATAAGTAACGTGATAATAGAAGCGCTTGAACGGGCGGATAGAGAAAAACCGACGAACTGCCGCTTTATGAATTGTTCCGTCGAAAATCTGAAATATTATATCGCCGACGGCGTCGTAGAGCGAATATTTCTCAATTTTTCGTGTCCTTATCCGAAAAAGTCTTACCGCAACAGACGCTTGACAAACGAAAGGTTTCTCGATTTATATAAAAAATTGCTCGTAAAAAACGGCGAGATACATTTTAAGACTGACAACAGGGAATTTTTTGAATATTCATTGCAGACCTTATCGGAAAACGGCTTTATACTGAAAAACATTTCACTCGATATGACAAGTGAAAATTTCCCCGAGAACATAGAAACGGAGTATGAAAAAATGTTCCGTGCACAAGGCAAAAAAATTTACCGCGTCGAAGCGCTCTTAAAGTAAAACGAGATCCTTTTCGGGATCCCGTTTTTTATTTGAGTGAATGATAGTACGTTTCGAGTAATTTTACGTCGTCATAAGTAAAGTTTTCTTCATATCCGACGATATTTTCAAATTCGGAAAGGGAAAATTTGGTTGCCTTTCTTCTTTTTCGCCTGTCAAGCGCTTCTTCGCGATAGTCTGCTTTCCCGTGAGTTATAAAGACGGAGCAGTCGTCAGCGTTATTTGTATACACGTAGCCCTTTTCGTACATAAGATCGACGATCGTTCTTACGTAGTCAACATCGAGTTTTTCGACGTTTTGCGAAAAGCATACTTTTTTGCCTTTTTGTCGCGGCATATCGGAAATATAAGTGTATAATATCGCGTTTTGTATCCGTTTGCTGCGTTTTAGTCCGAATTTTTCAAGCGTCACGGCATCGGAATAACAATTATAGTAACCGTTTGCCGAATTACGTCCCGGGTGAATAGAATATTCGCTTATGACCGAATTCAAGCCGCCCTTTTCGTCTACGGCGTTTTTAAGAACCAAGGACGACACGTACGCGTCTTCGTCGGAGCGGTGTTCGCAAAAAGTTATTCCGTAATTGTCGGCAAGAGTTTTAAGCCCTACCTTTGTCGCTTCGGGATGCAGAAGTTGATAGATATACTGTATGTCGTAAAAGTCATACTCAAGTCTTGGAAGAGAGTATTTGTCGCAGGCGTCGTTAAGGTATTTGATGTCGTTTGACATAGCGAATCCCAAAACGGTACGCCCCGTAAAAAACATTTTAATTTTATCGTATATATCGCAAAATTTCGGTGCTTTTCTGAATTCTTCTTCCGTGTATGAAAATACGACGTGAGTTTGTTTCTCGTGTTTTTTATCGCCGACCGTAAACTTTTTCGGAATAGGGTTACATAATATATCTTCGCGCGATATAACGTTGAGTTTATCGTCGCAAACTAAAAGTCCGACGCTGCATAAACTTCCGTCGTTGCTTTTTCCCGTGCAACTCTCGGTATCAATAACAATATATTCCATAATCACATTTTGCGCATTAAGCCGACTACTTTGCCGAGAATGTTTACGTCGGGAAGTATTATGTCTGCCATAGTGGAATTTTCGGGGTGAAGAACTATCTTATCTTCACGCTTGAAAAATCTTTTTACGGTAGCGGAGTCTTCGTACATGGCGACGACGATATCGCCGTTTTCCGCGTTGTTTTGCTTTTTTACTATGACTTTATCGCCGTCGAATATTCCGCATTCTATCATGCTGTTCCCGTTTATTTTAAGCATAAACAGTTCGCTTTCTTCGCCGAATTCTTTAGGCAGGGGAATATACTCGTCAAAATCTTCGTATGCGAAAATCGGAGAACCCGCCGCGACCGTTCCTATAACGGGGACGGAAACGAATCCGACTTTTTTCGGCGTATTAACGTTTATCGCACGTTTTTTAGAGCCGTCTTTGACGATTTTTCCTTCTTTTTCGAGTACCGATAAGTAACTGTAGCACGACGCGGTAGACTTTATTTGCAATTCTTTGCAAATCTCTCTTACCGACGGCGGATAGCCGTTATCGTCCAAATACGATTGAATGAATTCGAATACTTTTTGTACCTTATCTTTAACGTTCGCCATATTTATCCTTTGTAAATTCAATATATGATATAATAACATATATTTAATTAAAAATCAAACATTTGTTCGTTAAAATTCTCTTGAAAAATTTTTTATTTGAGTATATAATTGTCTTATGGAAAAAACAAGCGGAAAAAGAAAATACGAAACAGGCGAAGACTGCGTATTGTACGACAGGAAGTGTATAGGCTGCGGCGAGTGTGAACTTTGCGACATCAACCCGCTTAAAATATGCGATAATTGCGGCGAGTGCATAAAGATGTCGGACGTCGCTTCCATAGTGATAGATAAAATCGAAGAAAATTGATTAGACATATTATATATATTTTTTATTGCTTTTCGGGCAAAAAAATATTATAATAAATATATTATGCAAAGCGTTATACTGAGAATCGCCTTATATGCGGCGAATTTTCTGGCAATATTATTGATAATACCGATCCACGAATTCGCGCACGCTTTCGCTGCGGTCAAGTGCGGCGATTCGACCCCGAAACTTTACGGACGATATACCTTAAATCCTTTTGCGCACTTCGATCCTTTGGGTTTTTTGATGATGGCCCTGTTCAGGTTTGGTTGGGCAAAACCGGTTCCCGTCAATCCCAACAATTTTCGCAACTATAAAAAAGGGTGCGTACTCGTATCTATTGCGGGCGTTACGGCAAACATCATACTTGCGGTTTTGCTTTGTCCGCTTGCGCTTATTGCCGACAAGCTCATTATACCGGCGGAGTGGGCGTTTTATCTCAATGCGTTTATTTACTATTTCCTGCAAAGTCTTTTTTATCTGAATATAGGATTATTCATATTCAATTTGTTGCCGTTTTATCCGCTTGACGGATTCAGGCTGATAGACGCGCTAACCGTCAAAAGGGGCAGATTTTATTATTTTTTACGCACGAAAGGTATTTTCGTATTTCTTGCGATCATCTTACTTGATTTTATCGCCGAATTAACGGGGATATACTATATCAACATTCTCAACGTTGCCATCGATTACGCGTCGTGGCCTATCGAAAAATTATGGAGACTGATTCTCGGATTATGACAACTGAAAATACCGAACAGATAAATCCCGCCGAAGAGCAAAGACAGCTTACGATAGCGGATTATATGGCAAAAGCTCCGAAATTCGAATCGGTCGTGGATTACAACACTAAATTATCGAATTTCGAAGGTCCGCTCGACTTGCTGTTATATCTTGTAAACAGGGCGGAAATAGAGATTAAAGATATATTCGTGTCAGAAGTCACGGAGCAGTTTTTGGAATATATAAACGCATCCGACGATCTCGATATAGAAAAAGAGAGCGAATATTTGAGTATGGCGGCCACGTTGCTTGAAATCAAGTCGAAATCCCTTCTTCCCGTCGTGGAGTTCGACGATGGCGAAACGGACGATATTGACCCCGAAAAACTGCTTTTCCAGCAACTTGAAGAGTACAAACTCTTTAAGGAAGCAAGTCAAAAATTGAAAGACACCGAAACGACGGCTTTGTTTTTCAAGGAGCCGGACGATTCGGCAAACGACGTCCGTATAATTTATAAAGATTTTAATCTCGACGGGCTGATAAAGGCGTTTACAGATCTTCTTGCCAGAAGCGATCTCGAAAGAAGGATAAAGACCGAGCAAAAAGAAATACCCAAAGACGTTTTTACTGTGGCGGACAAGGTGAATTTTATCAAAGAAACGATGCTCGAAAGAGAATCTTGCAGTTTTTTTGAGTTATTTA
>CAMNIW010000100.1 GCA_946540675.1 uncultured Clostridia bacterium
GGCTCTGTAGCCCGTCTCAGAATGACAATAAACCTGTCCTTGCGTCAATGTCCGCCCCTTTTGTCATTGCTTCAAAGTTCGCAACAACTAACCGTCATTGCGTCAATGTCCGCCCCCTTTTGTCATTGCGAGGGGCTGAAAGCCCCGTGGCAATCTCAGCGTGCATATACTTTACGTCGCTATATATCAAGCGATTACTGTACTCAAACCCGCTGAGATTCTTCGCTTCGCTCTGAATGACAAGACCTTTCAATAGGCCTTTGTGCGGTTTTTATCAATCTTCAAGTCCTAAAAGGTAGTCGACGGAAACGTCGTAAAATTTTGCGATATCGGCGAGAAGTGAAAGCGGCGGTTCTCTCTGTTCTTTTTCGTAGTGCAGGTAAGTGACGCTGTTAACGTTCAGTTTTTCGGCAAGTTGTTTTTGTGTAAGTCCTTTTTCCTGTCTTAATTCTTTTAATCTTTCACCCAAAATAATTTTCATAGAATTATCCCCTATATTATTGACATATTACCATTTTGGTAGTATAATTTGTATTGAACTACCGTTTTGGTAGTTAAAAAAGTCGCGATTTTATAGAATAAGGAGAATTATTATGGACAAAAAGTATATCAAAACAATTTTTAGGGTTTTAGGATTATTAATGAGCGCAGTGTCGCTTATTTTATTTGCAACTTCTTTTATTTCTTTAAAATTAGGTGATCTAAAAAAAGATATATCCGGTTTTCAATTGGCTTTCGATTTTGGTCGAATAGAAAGCGAAGGTCATAGTTTGGATCCAAAGTATGTATATGATTATATCGCCGATGGTGGAAGCAATTTCGGTGCTTTGATTAGCCTTGTGGTTACGGCTGCGTCATTTGTGCAAGTTATAACGGACTTAGTGGGTATGCATTTAATAGTCGTAGGAAAATATAAACCGAAAAAACAAATAACTGATTTTAGATATTATATGAATATCATTTTAGGTCTTATCCCGTTAATAGTTAATCTATTTACAGTTAAAATAGCCGGTTACGGGGATGACCCGTTAGCCAATTTAGGAGTGGGAGCTATTGTCAGCGGAGTGTTGTGTTTTCTTGGGCAAGCACTTTTCTCATTTACTAATATGCTTGATAAGAATAAAATAAATAATATTATTATAAGCAATCAACAAAGAAAAGTTGTTGCTGAAAAAGTTGAACAAGTAGATTATGAGAACGAATTAAAAAAATTAAAGGAATTGCTTGGAAACGGCAAAATAACTCAAGTCGAATATGAATCCAAAAAACAGCAATTGTTAGATAAAAAGAAAAAAGAGTTGTCAGAGTTATAAATTTATGTAAAGAGTATTTTTATCGGAAAAAAGATTCCCGAAAAGTACCGAAAACACCAAAATCCGCCAAGTTATTGCGACGGATAAAAATATTATTTACAGAGCCTGTGAAAATTATTTTCGCAGGTTTTTTAATTTCCGCAAAAAAATTTTTATAATTTTATTGACTTGCGGTCAATTAAATGTTATAATGCAGGTATGAAGTACGATAACACCGCAAGAAAAACTCAATCGGAAGAGAATAAAAAGCGCATAATCCGCGCCGCGTCCGCTTTGATAGGGGAGCGCGGATTCGACAACGTTTCGGTCTCGGACATAACCGAAGCCGCAGGCGTTTCCAAAGGCGCGTTTTACATACATTTCCGCTCAAAGGAAGATTTGGTTGAGAGTATGATAAATCTGACCTTTACGGGCGTAAAAAACAGTTCTGACGGCAAGACGGTTTACGAATCGGTCGCGCTTTTCCTTATCAATTCCGTCGAAGAAATTGAGAAATCGGGCATAAAGATGGCTCAGAAGTGGTTTTCGGATTCGGTCACGGGGAGTCTTTTCGGCAGAAAGAAACTTGCTTACGACCTGGGACACATAGCGGAAGTCATAAAGGACAAATGCGGAGACAGAGCGAGAGAAGTGAGCGAGAAGATAGTTTCGGCGTATTACGGCGCGCTCAATCTGTGGTGTTTTACGGGCGGCGAGATCGACCCGAATAAAATAATGCGGTCTTACGTGGACGGCGAATTAAAGGAGATTTTAATATGAACGAAGAACTCAAAGCGGTCCCGTTCGGGCTTGGCGAAGTCAACCCTTACAACAAGTACTTTACGGGTATAAGTTATCTCAAATTTTTGCATACGGATGGCGTTTCCGTTGCCAACGTCACGTTTGAGGCGGGGTGCAGAAACTTCTGGCACGTGCATAACGCTACCGAAAACGGCGGACAGTTTTTGCTCGCCACGTACGGCAGGGGATATTACGCGGAAGAAGGCAAAGAACCGATCGAACTTCTCGCCGGCGACAGCGTATATATTCCGACGGGTGTAAAGCACTGGCACGGCGCGGCAAAGGACAGCGTGTTTTCTCACGTGGCGATAGAAGTCCCGGGAAAAGACTCTTCCACGGAGTGGAAAGAAGAAGTTTCGGAAGAAGACTACGAAAAAGCCAACCTTTATCACAAGCAGACCAAAGTCGTGCAGACGGCAGGCAGAGATCAACTCGGCGGAATTGCGGACGAGTTCGCCCGTCTCAACGACGATATACTTTTCGGCGAAGTGTGGTCGCGCACGTCCTATCTCGATATAAAAAAGAGATGTATCCTGACCGTCACGGCTCTCGTAAGTCAGGGAATAACCGATTCTTCGCTTAAATACCACGTCGAAAACGCCAAGAAAAACGGAGTCGGAAAAAACGAACTGTGCGAGTCTTTAACGCATATAGCGATGTACGTCGGCTGGCCCAAGATATGGGCGGCTTTAAGATACGTAAAGGAGATTTACTGAAATGAAAGCGATAGTAATTTATTTTTCAAGGGCGGACGAAAACTATTTCGGCGGCAAAATGCGTTATATTGACAAGGGAAACACGGAGATAGCCGCCGAATACGTGCGCGATATTTGCGGAGCCGACCTTTTTAAGGTCGAAAGGAAAAAACCGTACGCAAAAGATTATATGACCTGTATCCGCGAAGCGCAGGACGAGCAGGCTCGCGGCGAGCGCCCCGAACTCAAAGCCGAACTTCCTTCGATAGACGGTTACGACGTAGTGTTTATCGGCTCGCCGATCTATTGGGGAACAATGCCGCAGCCTATGTTTACAGAGCTTGAAAAACTCGACTTCAAAGGCAAGACGGTAATGCCTTTCACCACGCACGAAGGCAGCGGACTTGCGGGGGTCGTGTCGGACGTGAGAAAAATCGCGGTCGGCGCGGACGTAAAGAGCGGACTTGCGATAACGGGTTCTGAAGTCGCGAAGTCAAAAGAGCAAATAAGAAAATGGATAGAAAATAATCTGTAAAATATGAAGAATTTTGTATTGAATAACGGAATAGAGATGCCGAGCGTCGGCATAGGCACGTTTTTGCTTTCCCCCGCGGACGCCGAAGTCAGCGTAAGGGAAGCGATAAAAAGCGGTTACAGGCTTGTCGACACCGCCAACGCTTACGTCAACGAAAGAGCGGTAGGCAGGGGAATAAAGGCGAGCGGCGTCAAACGGGAAGAGATATTCGTTTCCACCAAACTTTGGCCTTGCGAATACGAAAACCCCGACGCGGTAGACGAAACTCTCGAACGTCTCGGTCTCGACTATATCGACCTTTTGTTTCTTCATCAGCCGGCAGGCAATTGGAAAGTCGGGTATAAGCAACTCGAAAAAGCCTATAAAGAAGGCAAGATAAGGTCTATCGGAATATCCAACTTCGAAGGCGAATACATAGAAGAATTGCTTAAAATATGCGAGATAAAACCGCAGGTAATGCAGGTGGAGTGTCACCCGTTTTTTCCGCAGGCCGAACTCAGAAAGATCACCGATCCCGAAAACGTGCGCATAATGTCCTGGTATCCGCTCGGCGGCAAGGGCAACACCGCTAAACTTCTCGGCAACCCGATAATTTCGCGGCTTGCCGAAAAATACGGCAAAAGCCCCGCGCAGATCGTGCTGAGATGGCACGTAGAGATGGGATTCGTAGTCATCCCGGGGTCAAAAAACGTGGAACACATAAAGGACAATATAGCGATTTTCGACTTCGATCTGAATAAAGAAGATATGGGAGAGATCGCAAAACTCAACAGCGGAGTGCGTCAATACATCAGGACTCCGGAGTCTTTGGCGGGGTTTGCTTTATGGCATCCGCAGTACGAAAAGAAATAATGCGTAAACCGCTTGAAACCGCCCGTATATCGGGCGGTTTTTCTTGACGTATCCGAGCGTGAACAAGTCGAACTCGATTCTCGGCGACGGGCGGGTTCAGCCTGTTTACGCTCGACTAATATAAAAATAAAAAATTTTTCTCAAAAACCTGCTCAAACTGTTGACAAAGGGCGATATTCGTTTTATAATATAGCCAAAATTAGCAATCAAAGCAAAAGAGTGCTAACATTCTTACAAAAGGAGTGCCAAAAGTTGGAACTGTCGGATAGAAAGAAGAAAATACTTCAATACGTCGTCGACGACTATATCGAGACGGCTGTGCCGGTATCGAGCAAAAGTCTTACCGAAAGACACTTGAAAAATATAAGTTCCGCTACCGTGAGAAACGAACTTTCGGCGCTTGAAGAACTCGGTTATCTGACTCAACTTCACACGTCTTCGGGACGTATACCTTCGGCGGAAGCGTACAAACTTTACGTCAGCGACTTGATGATAAAGGACAAACTTTCGGATAAAGAACTCGACTACATCAAGCAGATATTCCTTGAAAAAGCCGACAATTTAGAAGAAGTCATACGCAACACGACCAAGGTCATAAGCGAACTCACGCAGTACACGTCGGTCGGACTTCCGAGCAAAGACGGCGGAGAGAGAATCGAGAGCATAAAGTTTTTCAGGTTCAAAAAAGACACGGCGCTCGTTCTTATCGTTACGGAATTCAGGTTGCTTAAAGACAATTTCATTACGGTGCCTGAGACAATGACGGATGAGCAACTTTCCGAAGCGGAAAAGGTTCTCGGCAATATGATGGCGGGCAAGAGTTTTGAAGAGATTTGCAATTTAAGTCCCGAACTCGACGACGGTTTTCTCGGATTCAAGAACATTTTCGTCAACGTCATAGAAGCGCTCAAAGTGTATATGAGCGCAAAAGACGAAGACGTCATAATGGAAGGGGAAGACAAGATACTCGAACACCCCGAATACGCGGACATAAACAAGATAAAGAATTTCCTTTCTGTCGTCACGAGCAAAGACAAGGTAATGAATTTACTTTCGGGCGACGGCAGGGATATAAAGATAAACGTCAAGATAGGTACGGACGGTTACGACGGGATACCCGAAGAGTGTTCGCTCGTCACCGCGACCTACACGGCAAACGGAACCAAACTCGGAACGTAC
>CAMNIW010000101.1 GCA_946540675.1 uncultured Clostridia bacterium
TTACCGAATACACGGTCGCCCTTTCTCCGAAACAGGCGACGAGTTTTCCGCCGACGGGTATATCGCCCGAAGCCGCCGCCGTTATCCTGTCGCTGCGCTCTCGCATACCGAGATACACGGGGAAACTCTCTTTCATAAAGGAAAGTCCCGTTTCGTCGGTTCCTGAATACGCGTCAGACGCGAAAACGGTTTTTTCGTCCGAGACGCCCGCGCCCGTAAAGCAAAGCGCTATCTCGGCGTTTACGGTGCTTTTGTTCTTCGCTTCGTCTGTGAATACTTTTACCGATATTTTCGCGACGTCTACGCGCCCCCAAACCCGCATTTCCGGAAGAACGGCGGGGTTTTCGAGTTCGAGCCTGAAAGGTATGACGCGCTTTTCCCTTTCGACTCCGTCGCCCGAAAGCGATAAAACGCTCATAAAAAGCGAAACTTCGCCTTCGCCCGTTATCTTACCCATACCGGCGGAAAAAGTTTTCATTTGCGCCGCGGCGCGCTGACACAACACTTCTTCCACGGGATAGGAGAGTTCGTATTCGTCGGATATAAGAAAGGTCTCGCGCGCGGAAGGAGTCCACGCGTCGAAAGTTTGCTCGGCGTCCAGCGTGAGTACGTTTTCGCCGCCGCAAAGCGCGTTGTAGTCCTGTTCTTCACGGGTTTTTCCCGTTATCTTTACGGTGCAGCGCGCGGCGTATCCGTCCTGAGTCGCCACCGCTCTCGCGTCTTCCGCGATCAAAGCGACGTCCGCGCCCGTAAACGGTATTTCCGCGGAAACGTCGACCGCGCTTTCAGCCTTTTTGTAACCGTCTTCCGCGAGATATACGAAAGTGAAAGTCACTTTTCCCTTTACCGCGGTAGAATTTTCCCTGCTCTCCGTACCCGTACCGAATACGGTCGCCGTAAGGGAGATAGGCTTTTTTACTTCCGCCCCGACGGGCAAAACGCTTTCCGCGCCGACCTTTACTTCCGCGCTCTTTTGCTTTGTGCTTCTGATCGAACCGTATTCCGGCTTTATCATATAATATACCTCCGTCTTTTCGTCGGTATATTATACGCCCGATCGGCTCCGTATATGCCCGTTATGATAAAAAACGGTCGGAAAAGGCTTAACGCCATCCCGACCGCAATATTTTACAATATCCTTTTGAACAGTCCGTTGAACGGGTTGTATTCGTAAATTATACCGCCGAGAACGGACGCGGAAAAGTTTTCGTGCAGATCCGAAAGAGCCGGTTCCGCCAGATCGTTTATTATCTTTTGTCCGGCGGACGGATGCTCGGGATCGCTCGCCCCCGTCACGTTTTTGTACCTGCCGTCTTCGTTGAGCGCGTGTACCGCTCCGAAAAAGGCGAATATACAGGTAAACATTACGGCGAGATTCAAGGTAAGTCCCAAAACGTTGTCTATTATCTTTACCGCGCCGCCCTTTTCGCGCGCTTTGAACAGCGGTCTGAAAACGAGTTTCAAAATAAACGCCGAAAGCACGTAGACGAGTATATACCCGATTATAAAGGCGACGATCCCTATCGGGATATACGCTATTATCTTCGCCACGAACGCCACGTTTTCGTCGCTGGCTATATCCCCGAGAACGGTCGTTATCGCGGAGAACATCTCCGCGACTCTGAGAGCGATAAAGTCGAGCCAGCCGAGTTTAAGACACAAAAAGTAGACGCCGACCGCCGCCCCGACCGCGCCCGCGACAGATAACAGCACGCGGAGTATTCCGAACACGAAGTTTCGGGAAAAACCGTATTTAACGCCGGTAACTATCACGAGTATGAGCAGTAAAATCAGTACGATGTCTACTATAAAATACATTTCATTTTCCTTGCGGTTTGTAACCGTCTTTCAAAGACACTATCTCCGAGAGCACGAGTTTTCCGTTTTCGGTCTTTTTCTTGTAATACCCTTTACGCATAAGTTGGAAAGACGTTCCTTCCGATACTTCGGCAAGATAGGGTTCGGCTTTGCCGAAAAACGAGTGAACGCTGTCCGTGTTCAGCCTTTCCGAAAAGTCCTGCCCCGAATACTCGGCGTCGCGGAGAAGATAGTCGTATTTCCTTATCTCGCAGTCGACCGCGTTTTTCGCGTTGACCCAGTGTATTACGCCCTTTACCTTTATTCCGCTGGTGTCGTTGCCGCTCTTGCTCTCCGGAACGTAAGTGCAAAGCAGTTTTTCGACTTCTCCGTCTTTGCCTGAAACTGCTTCTTCGCACTTTATAATATAAGCGTTTTTAAGGCGAACGTAGCCGCCGACTCTCAGCCTGAAATACTTGGGCGGCGGATCGAGAGAAAAATCGTCCCCTTCTATATATATCTCGCGCCCCATGGTTATTTGCCTTTTCCCCGCGGATTCGTCGTTGGGGTTTATCTCGAAATCTTCGTTTTCTTCCGCGTCGGGGAAGTTGGTTATCTCGACCTTTATCGGGTTTTCGACAGCCATTGCCCTTTCGGCGTGAGCGTTGAGATAATCGCGAATAAAATGCTCGAAATACCCGACTTCTATCTCGGAATTCGCCTTGGCTATGCCTATCGCTTCGCAAAAGTTTTTGAGCGCTTCCGCGGGTACGCCGCGGCTTCTCAGTCCCGTAAGCGTCGGCATTCTCGGATCGTCCCAACCGGTCACCGAACCGTCTTCCACGAGTTTTTTGAGATACCTTTTGCTCATCACCGTGTTGGTGATATTGAGCCTTGCGAACTCAATTTGTCTCGGTTTATGCTCTACGCCCGTATTTTCCACCACCCAGTTGTAAAGCGGTCTGTGATCTTCGAATTCGAGCGTGCAAAGGGAGTGCGTTATCCCCTGCATACTGTCGCAAATGGGATGCGCGAAGTCGTACATGGGATATATGCACCACTTGTCGCCCGTCCTGTGGTGAGTGGCGCGAAGCACCCTGTATATCACGGGATCCCGCATATTTATGTTGGGGGAAGCCATATCTATCTTGGCGCGGAGCACCTTTGCTCCGTCGGCGAATTTGCCGGCGCGCATATCTTCGAACAGGGCGAGATTTTCTTCTACGCTCCTGTTTCTGTACGGGCTCTCTTTACCGGGCTCGGTCAGAGTGCCGCGCGTCGCGCTTATCTCTTCGGCGGAAAGGTCGCATACGAACGCCTTGCCGTCCTTGATGAGTTTTACCGCCTTTTCGTAAATGACGTCGAAAAAGTCGGACGCATAGTGAACTTCGTACCACTTGAAGCCGAGCCACTCTATATCCGCCTTTATCGCGTCGACGAATTCGGTCTTTTCCTTAGACGGGTTGGTGTCGTCGAAAAAGAGATTGCAAAGTCCGCCGTATTTTTCGGCGGTGCCGAAATTCAGGCAAAGCGATTTTGCGTGACCTATATGAAGGTATCCGTTGGGCTCGGGCGGGAAACGGGTGTGCACCGTTTCGACTTTTCCTTCCGCAAGTTCGCCGTTGATTATTTCTTCGATAAAATTGTTCGCTTCCATTGTAACGCCCCTTGTAATATCGGTGTAATTATATCATAGACTATCCCAAAAGTAAAGTAAACGCTTGACATTAAAACCCAAAAAGAATAGAATATGCGTATAATCAAACGCTATTTACTTCGAGGTGTTTTATGGAAGAAAAAAGAGCCGTTACGATGGACAAAATAGTCAACCTGTGCAAGGCGCGCGGGATAATTTTCCCCGGCAGCGACATATACGGCGGCATGGGCAACACGTGGGACTACGGCCCCATCGGCGTCGAGATAAAAAACAACCTTAAACGGGCATGGTGGAAAAAGTTCGTACAGGAAAGCGAAAACTCTTACGGCGTGGACGCGGCGATACTTATGAACAGCAGGGTCTGGGAAGCGTCCGGTCATACCGCGAGTTTTTCCGATCCCAAAATGGACTGCAAGGAGTGTAAATCCCGTCAGCGCGCCGACAACCTTATCGAAACTTACTCCAAAGGCGCGGTAAACCCCGACGTTATGTCGCAGGAAGAAATGCAGGCGTACATAGACGAACATCAGATAAAATGCCCGATTTGCGGCAAGTTCAACTGGACCCCGATAAGGAATTTCAACCTTATGTTCGAGACGTCGCGCGGAGTTACCGAAGACAATCAGAACAAAATTTATCTCCGCCCCGAAACGGCGCAGGGAGAATTCGTCAACTTCCAGAACGTCCAGCGGTCGACGAGAGCGAAAGTTCCCTTCGGCATAGCGCAAATAGGCAAGGCGTTCAGAAACGAGATAACCCCCGGAAACTTCATTTTCAGGACGATAGAGTTCGAACAGATGGAACATCAGTGGTTCTGCAAGAAAGGCACCGACGGAGAATATTACAGATATTTCAAAAAAGCGGCTTGGGATTTCCTTATCGCGCTCGGCTTCAATCCCGACCATCTCCGCTATAAAGACCACGACAAACTCGCCCACTACGCAAAAGAAGCGTGCGACATACAATATCTCTTCCCGATGGGTTGGTCGGAACTCAACGGCATTCACAACCGCACCGACTACGACCTTACCCGCCATCAGGAATATTCGGGCAAGAATATGCAGTACGTCGACCCCGTCACCAACGAAAAGTATATCCCGTACGTCATAGAATACTCGATAGGCGCGGACAGACTTATGCTCGCCACCCTTTCCGAAGCGTACGACGAAGAAACGCTCGACGGCGGAGATACGAGAGTCGTTATGAGATTCCACCCCGCGATAGCGGCGTATAAAGTAGCCGTCCTTCCCCTGCAAAAGAAGGAACAGGGCGAAAAGGCGAGAGAGATTTACAAAGAACTCTCCAAGAGATTTATGTGCACTTACGACGACGCCGGCTCTATCGGAAAAAGATACCGCCGTCAGGACGAAGTGGGCACGCCTTTCTGCGTGACCGTGGACTTCGACACCTTAAACGACGATACCGTTACCGTCCGCGACCGCGACACGATGGAACAGATACGGATCCCCGTAAAAGACCTCGCCGCTTACGTCGAAGAAAAGATTTTCCTTTACTGAAAAATACCGTTTACTGCCCGTTCCCGACGCGGAACGGGCGATTTTTTTGAAAAATTTTCCGAAAAACGTTGACAAAAGCCGTACGTCGGCATACAATTATATTGCGTTCAATATAATTGAATAAAACATTTTTAGGGAGAGAATAAAATGCAGATCTACGATTTCAAAATGAAAGACGCCAAGGGAAACGAAGTCGACCTTGCCGAATACAAAGGCAAAGTCCTGCTCGTGGTCAACACCGCCACGGGCTGCGGATTTACTCCGCAATACGAAGGACTGCAAAAACTTTACGACAAGTACGCCGAAAAGGGTTTCGAGATTCTCGATTTTCCATGCAACCAG
>CAMNIW010000102.1 GCA_946540675.1 uncultured Clostridia bacterium
TATATACCGCCGCCTGCCGCCGAGAATCGAGTTCAACTTATTCACACTCGGCTATCCGAATAGTGTATGTTTTGGTCGACCGACATTATTTTAGCACTTTTTATCGCGCGCGTCAAAGCGATATGCCGAGAAAAACCAAAAAACGCGCGGGGAAATTTCCCCGCGCGTCTGAATTTTACCGTCAATCCACTTCTCTCTCGAAAAAGCCCTTGAAAGAAACGGGATTTTTGCCTTTCGCTTCTATTTGTCCGAGCAGCACTTTGGCTACCGCGCGCTGGCTGGCGTCCGCCGGCGAATAGGCGTTGACGTACGTTTTGAGATAGGGCGCGTCGTAGAGTTTGAACGGCTCGCCGAAAGATACGAAGGCGAACTTCGGGTGCTGTAAAACATAAGCGCGCCAAAGCATCATTATGTTGTTCCAGCCGATACGCATTGTTCCGCCGTGATAATCGTTTGCGCTCATCTTGCAGCAAAGCACGATAAAATCGTAGTCGTCCATAACCGATTTGACTTTCTTGTGGTCGGGATTGTAGAGTCGGTCGACCTTACAACCGTACTTTTCGAGTTCGTCGCTCAAAGCGTCGAACTCTTTGCCCGTCGGTTTCGCGTGGAAATAAGGCTCGAACATTTCAAGCAAAAGAACTTTCATACCCTTATGCGGGCGTACGGGCAACACTCCTTCGAGATTTCTGACTATCTTTATGCTCTTGTCCGCTATCAGTTGAGCGGTTTTAAGCATCTCTTCTCTTTGATCCGTCGGCTCTTCGGTTTTGTAGTCGCCGAAAAGATTTGCCTTTTCTTTGAGTTTTATGACCCTTGTCGCCGCGTCTTTGAGCCTTTCGATCGAAAGTTCGCCGTTTTTAACCGCTTCGACGATGCGGTCGTGGTCGGTCGGCTCGGGGAAAAGCACCATATCTCCGCCCGCGTTAAGGAATTTTATCGCAATGTCCCCGAGATCTTCGACACAAGCCGCCGCACCTATCATACTCATCGCGTCGGAAACGACGCACCCGTCAAATCCGAGTTCTTCTTTCAAAAGTCCCGTTATTATGCTCTTGCTGAACACCGCCGGAAGATAACACCCCGTAACGGGTTCGCGCTCGGTTTCGTATGCCGGCAAAGCGACGTGTCCTATCATTATTGACGGAAGCCCCGCCTTTATAAGTTCTTTGTAGACGTATCCGTAAGTATTCATCCATTCTTCCTTGGAAAGAGTGTTTATCGTGGTCACGAAATGGGAGTTCCTTTCGTCTACGCCTTCTCCCGGGAAGTGCTTGGCGCACGGCACCATATTATGGTTGTGTTTAAGTCCGCGAATGAGCGCTCCCGTTATTTTGACCACCTGTTTCGGAGAATCCGAAGCCGTCCGCACGTTGCTTTCGGGCGAACGGAAGTTGAAACATAGGTCTACGACGGGCGCGAACGGCCACACAAATCCGTGTTTCCTGCATACGTTACCCATCTCCCTGCCGAGTTTTTCGACGAGTTCGGGGTCGTCCGCCGCGCTTAAAGCCATTAAATGCGGAATATCTCCCGCGCCCTTTATAGAGTAACCCGGTCCGTCTTCTATCTCGCCCGCGACGATCACGGGGACGGACGAATATTTCTCCGCCATTTCGGTGTATAACTTTATTTGTTCGGCGGTGGTCCCTTGAAGGAATATGCCGCCCGGTCGCATTTTCTTTACGTTTTCTTCTACTTCTTTCGGGTCTTCTTTGCCGTAAATATCAAAACAAAGGACTTGCCCCGCAAGTTCGTCGAGCGAAAGTTTTTCTACTCTTTCTTCTGCCGTCATATACGATATCTCCTTTTTGTCGGTCGGTTTAATTATATCATTATAACGGATAAAATCAACATAAAAATTTTACTTTTTATACGCGTTTTTTTACGGATACGCTCCGCTTTCACGCAGATTGAAAACACAGCTCGAAAATTTTTCAGACTAAAACCACCGCCGCGGCTTTACGGTGATTCCGTAAAGCCGCGGCGGATAATTCATATACGGTTTTATAACGCGAACAGCCGCAAAAAGAGGAAACTACCTGTCGGCGTCGCCTTTTGCTATAAGTTGCTTTTTTTGTTTTCTCGCGACGATCCGCACGACCGTTTGGAAAACGACGTTGAAAACGGTATAGGCTGCCGCAAGCACGGTAACCGCGACGTAAACTTTGTATCCGATCTTCCGTTTAAGTATGGGAACGTACTTCCCTACCGAATCTTTGGTCTGTATCCTTATCGCGCCGTTATCGACGTTTTCCACGGGGTCTTTGAATTCGTCGGACAGTTCGTACTTTGCCTCCACTCCCGTAAAGCCTATCGCAAGTCCTTTATATCCGCGGTAAGTATCGAGTTTTATGGATATACTGCCCGTGGCGTACAGCGAACATTCGCCGCTTGCCGTCAGGACGTACTTATTGTCTTCTTTCTCGCAAGTCTCGCCGTTTAATTTCACTTCGGTCAGCACGTTGTTGTTTCTGCCTGACCACGTACCATAAACCGCTTTCAAATAAGTCCTGCCGTTTAACTCCGCGTCGGCGGTGAGCGTAAATGAAAGGCGACCGTCCGCATAACCGTCAAACTTTATCACGGCGTTTTTAAGTTCGACGGTTTCGCCCGTTTCCGCGTTGACCGCCGATAGTTCCATCTTCTTTATTGAGTTTATTTCGCCGATCGCCGCGCCGAGCCTGTAAAACAACATAAGAAACGAAAACGACAAAAACAGCCCGATAAGTACTATGTTTACGATCATAAGAGCGCGGTTAGCCTTGCTCCTTACAAATTTTATACAGTTCATACCGTTCTACTCCGTTTTTTATTTCTTTATTTTCCGACGTATCCGTCGGTCATTTTTATACACTCGTCAAAGAGTTTTGCCGCGGCTTTGCCGCCTTCGTCTTTGAATTTGAATTTCATTATTTTCTTCTTCGTATACGTTTCGCCTAAGGAAAAATCTTCGCCCGCCCTTGCCGTAGCAAGCCAAACCAGCCTTTCCGCGCTCCTTTTCGGCGTTATCGTAAACAGGTATTTAAGCGGAGAGTGATAGCAAAACTTTATAAAGCCTTTCGACTCCGAAGCGAAATTCGTCCTTACTACCCCCGGCTCGAAAGCGACAGCGTTTATCCCCTTATCGCGGTATCTCCTGTCAAATTCACGGGTCAAAAGGGCGTCTTCGAGTTTAGCGTAGCCGTAAGCCTTGAACGGCGCGTAAGCCTTTTCGTTTTGCAAATCTTCCGCGTCGAAGTCCGCTCCGAAAAGGTTGGACGCTATGCTCGAAGTCTGCACGACCGTCGCGCGGCTTTCCGCAAGCGTATCGAAAAGGAGCCTTGTAAGGAGAAATCCGCCGAGAACGTTTATCTGAAAAGTCCTTTCAAACCCATCTTCCGTCACCGTCCTGTCGCCCTGCGCTCCGCCTGCGTTGTTAGCCAAAACGTCTATACGTCCGTATTTTTTCAGTTCGTCCGCGAGTCTTACCACGTCCGAAAGTCTGCCGTAATCGGCAAGATGGAACGGCGCGCCGAGTTCTTCGGCTATTCGTTTGGTCTTTTCTTCCGAACGCCCGACTATAACTACGTCGTGTCCCATGGCTCTGAGTTTTCTTGCCGCCGCCGCGCCGATGCCGTCGCTCGCGCCCGTTATTACTATCGTCTTCTTGTCCATAATTTCTTAAAGTCCTTGGATTTTATACATTGCTTTTTCGCTCGCGTCAACGAAAAAGAAAAATAACCGCCCCGCCGTTTAAGCGAGCATAAAAAACGCCTTTTATCGACTTATATCGGGGCTTTTCGGCAAAATCAAAGCAAAGGTTCTATCCCGAAAAGGTCGCTTGTTATCGCGGTACAGTTTTCCTTGCAAAAGTCGTCGGGCGGAATAAGGTCTTTTACCATGATCGCCCGAAAACCGCCGTTTACCGCCGCGCGGATACCGTTTAAGGAATCTTCCGCGATAAAACAGTCGGACGGCTTTTCTCCGAGTTTTTCCGCCGCGAGCAGGAATATGTACGGGTCGGGTTTGGAACGCGTACCCGCGTCTTCGCCGTACACCGCCGCGTCGAATATCTTATCTATATCCATACCCTTTAACGAAAAAAGCATTTGTGCGCGGGATTTTTTGCTCGACGTCGCAAGTCCCGTCTTATAGTCCTTTTCTTTCAGCACGCCGACGATATGAGAAAAACCGCTTTTTACCGAGAAGTCGCCGCGCTCCGCCGCAAGACGAACGTACTCCGCGTTGCAATCGCGGTAACCGTCTATATCCGCATTCGGAAAAAGTTTTTTGAGTTCTTCGCGTATGACGGGTTCGGTCTTGCCGCATATGCTCATACGATAATCTTCGCCGAGCGTTATCCCGAATTTTTCGTTGGCAACGCGGAAACCGTCGCGCCAAAGCCTTTCGGTATCGAATATCACCCCGTCCATATCGAATATCACAGCTTTCATAACAGTTATATCCTATATACCCCGTCACGCTTTTCCGAGATGAGATATATACCTATAATAAATTATTTCCGACAAAAAAGCAAGTCTTTGCGTACTTAGTTGCAAAAGCCGCCCCGTTTGTGTTAAAATAGTCGTGTAAATCGGACGGAACGGAAATTCACCTTTTCCGCCGGAATCCAAGGAGAATCAAATATGTATTCGGTAAAAAAACTCGACGACGATATATTCTTTCTCGGCGTCAGCGACAGAAGAATAAATCTCTTCGAAAACGTGTACCCCGTAGAAAACGGCGTATCGTATAACTCTTACATCATTATAGATAAAAAGACCTGCCTTATAGACACGGTGGATAAATCCGGCGAAATACAATTCAAGGAAAACCTTGCCTACGCTCTTAGCGGAAGAAAACTCGACTATCTCGTCGTACAGCACTTCGAACCCGATCACAGCGCGACGATAGCGGAGATCGTAAAGGAATATCCCGAAGTCACTCTCGTATACAACCGTAAAGCCGACACCATGGCAAAAAACTTCTTCAAAGCGGAGTTTAAGGCGATAACCGTAAAGGAAGGCGACGTCCTTCCGCTCGGCAAACATACCCTGCACTTCGTCGAAGCGCCTATGGTGCATTGGCCCGAAGTTATGTTCTCTTACGACGACTGCACGAAAACTCTGTTTACCGCCGACGCATTCGGAAGTTTCGGCGCGCTCTCCGGCAATATTTACGCCGACGAGATAGACTTCAAGGGCGCGTATACCGACGAAATGAGAAGATATTACACTAATATCGTCGGGAAATACGGCGTTCAGGTGCAAAGCGTACTCAAAAAAGCCGCTTCACTCGA
>CAMNIW010000103.1 GCA_946540675.1 uncultured Clostridia bacterium
CGGGTTCTTCGGTTTCGGCGGGAACTTCTTCCGCTTCTTCGCTATCTTCCGTCACTTCTTCTTCGGGCTTTTCTTCGCCTTCTTCTTCCGCTTCGGTCGCTTCCGTCGTCTCTTCGGCTTCTACCGTTTCTTCGGGTTTCTCTTCGGCCTTGGGCTGTTCGGGCTTCTTATCCTTCGGTTTCCAGAACGCTATTATAAGTATACCTACAAGGCAAAGCACCGCGATCCCGAGAAATACTATCGAACGCCAGTTGCTCTTCATAAAGTTTTCGAAGCGTTGGTCTACGAGTTTGAGTTCTTCCGCCGCTTCGGATACGAATACGACTTTAGAGTCGCCCGCTTCGCCGGTTATGGTCTCTTCGTTGTTCACGCCGCCCGTCGCCGTAACTCTTACCTTAAACTGTCCCGCAACGAGCGGAGTGAAAGTAAGGCTGGTCGCCGTAAAGGCTTTTTCGTTGAATTCCGCCTGCTTGTCGGTGGCTTCGGTAAAGTCGGTTCCGTCAGCGCTGTACAGAAGTTTGAACGTGGTCTGCGTGGCGTTGGTTATGTCGAAGGAAAGAGCCGTATATCTTTGACCGATAAGACCTTTCTTTCCGTTTTCGCCGCCGCCGTTAGCGGTTATCTTTATATGTTCGTCTTTTTCGTAATTAAACGTGAATACGGGGACTTTCTGCACGTCGGTACTGTCGTTTTTGTTCGTCTTTACGTAAAACGCGCCGTCGTCGGAGATAGAATATTCGTAATCTTCGTCGCCCGTCTTGAAAGTGGTGTTCTCATAGTCGGACTGATCGGTGACCACCACGAAGTAGCGATACGTCCCCGACGCCGAAAGATTTATGTCTCCGAAGTCTTCGCCGTCTCTCGTACTCTGCGCAGCGAAATCTCCGCCGTTGACCGATACGTAAACGGTGGTGGACAAGTCCTTTTTAGCAAAGTACACGCTTTCTACCGAATCCCATATATCGCTCGGTATATCGTACTTCTTGTCGTTTTTGTTTATATTGTCGGCGTCCTGCGCCTTCGTGCGGATCGCGTCGAGCGCGGTCGCGTCGGTCACGTAAGAAAGTCCGCCCATCGTCTCGCTTTGCTTTATCGCCTTGACGCGTATCGCGTCAGAGTCTTTGAATTCGACGGCGTTGTCGCCGGAGCCTACCTTGAATTCCACAAGGAAAAACGCTTCGTCGGCGCCGCCCGACGGGAAAGTCAGGGTCGTTCCGTTGGACGAAAGACAATTTTTCAACTCGGTTACGCCGTTTTCGGCATCGTCGTCGCCGTCGAGTTTGGCGTAAGACGAATCGGACTTGAAGACCTTGATTTCGCTGTAAGCGGAAGCGGAAACGGTCTTTCCGTCCTTATCGTTGATATAGTCCAAAGGGTTGTTGTATCCGAAAAGTTCGGTAAATTCGGTCTTCGCGGCGGTATATGCCGGATCGTCCGCCGACGCGCCCGTATAGGCGAGCGTCGTCCCGAAAAGGCTTACCGCGCCGAAAAGGGATATGAAACCCAAAAACTTTTTGTTATTCATATATCTTACTCCTACAAGCGATTATAATTAAACCGCATTTATAAATAGACATATTATATTTTATACTTTTCAATATATTTTGTCAATGCAATAAACTCAAAAAACGCCATTATTTTCCCCCGAAACGGTATTTACGCCGTTTTTCGGGCAAACAAACGCGTTTCATTTGCTCCCCGTAGAGCCGAAACCGCCTTCTCCCCTTGCCGTGTCGGAAAGTTCGGCGACTTCTTCGTATACGGCGGAAAGATAAGGAGTTATGACCATTTGCGCTATGCGCTCGCCCTTTGCGACCGTTTGCGGCTTGTCCGACTGGTTATAGAGAGCGACTTTTATCTCGCCGCGGTAATCGCTGTCTATTACCCCGACTTTGTTTGCCGGAGCGAGTCCGCGCTTTGTCGCAAGACCGCTTCTCGCGTAGACCAACCCGACGTAGCCTTCGGGTATCTCGGCCGCGAGCGCCGTGCCTATAAACGCCGTCTTTCCGCAGTCTATCGTCACGTCGTTTTCTTCGGCGAAATAGAGGTGGCCCCCCGCCGCGCCGCCGCTTCCGTAGGTCGGCAAAACCGCCCTGTCGTTAAGTTTCTTTACTTTTATAACCATCGTTATACCCCCGTACAATCGAGATAGAGCCGCGTAAACTCGGTTACCGTTACGTCTATCGAAGAATACGCGACCTGCCGTATTATCGTTTCGTATACCGCCGCGGTCATTATTCTCTTTATCCAAAAGAAAGGATTTATGAGATTTATCGCGGCGAAGACCGCAGTAAAAACTTTTTGCGCTCTTTTTACCGCCTTGTTGTTCACGACGTTGCCGACAAGCCCCGCCGACGTGTATACGGTCGACACAGACACGCTTTCGAGAAGTTTTATCCCCGTCGAATCGAGCATCGTCCTGAGTTTATTAAGCGCAATGTGCAAAAAGCCGAAAAGTTGTCTTTCGCTGAGTTCGAGAAGCGGCGCGGGACTGTCAGGATTGCAGGTCGCGGCGGTCTTTTTAATGAGTTCGCCGTAGTTTACCCACGCTTTTTTTGTGCCCCTTCCGATCCCGAAAACGCGCCTTAAAACGTTGCCGCGGCAAGACTTTTTATACGCCTTTTTGTCGGCTTCGGCAATCCTTTGAAGCTCGTCTCTTTTATCTTCGTCCATATCGTGCGGAAAAGACACGTCCACGCTCTTCCATATTTTCTTTTTTATCGCGAGCGCAAGAAAAAGCGCACCCGCTATCACGCCGAAAAGGACGCCCGTAAGTATCGCGAAAACAGTGGTCATGCCGCGCCCTCCCCGCCGATTTTCGTCGACCTGTCGGCGTATTCCGTCGGTGCAACGTTATGCGAATACAAACCGTTTATCTCTTCCGCGATCGCTTCTATCGAGCGGACGAAAAAACCGTCCACGAGTTTTACCACGCTCGGCTTTACCGCCTTTACCGCAACGTTGACGACTTTTTTCTTCGCCTTGCCGACGAGTTTGCCCCAAAAAGTGGTCGGCTCTTCCTTTTCTTCGGTCAGGACGGCAAAGATATAGGAGAGTTTTACTTCCGTCGGGTCTTTTTCCATCTTCTTGTCGAACACACGGTACGCGAAAAACATCGCCCTAAAAGACCCCGAAGAAAGAGTCGCTTCGAGTTCGTTCTCGACCGCTCCGACCGCTCCGTCCAAAAAATCTATTAGTTCGTACAGCGTAAAGTCGAGCGAGAGATTCACCGCGCCGAAAAGATCGTAGATCTTTACCCCGTCGTCTTCGTACAGGCGCGAAACGCCTTCCGCGACCGAGCGGATGCCGTCCGAAAAAAGGGTGAGTTTGGTCTTGAAATCGAATCCCGTCTTTTCCGAAAGAAAGCGGCTCTTTCCGTCGTCTTTCACTTTCGTTATATCTTCCCTTTCTCGGGGAAGTTTCTTTTTGCCGCGCGTAAGCGTGAGTATGAAATACGCAAGGAAAACGAGCGCCGTACCGATCAGCGCGCCTATCAGAAAAAACAAGAATTTAAGCCCTTCGCTATTCAGTTTTTCCCAAAACTTTTCCATATCGTTGTGAAAAAATTAAATAGTTATTCCTATCGCGCCGAACACCGCCGAAACGGCGAGCCCGACGATCGCGCCGGCGAGATATAAAGTGAGAAGGATAAGGAGATTTCTCTTTATCTTGCCCGTGTTCCTGAAAAGGACGGCGAGCCCGACGCCCGCGTTGGAGATAAGTCCGCCGAGCATACTGCCGAAGGATATCGCGCCGTTTATGTAAGCCGTCGTTATTATCGCAGACGACGCGCAGTTGGGGATAAGCCCTATCGCCGCGGTGAGAAACGGCTCGAAATACTTTGTCGCGGAAAGATACGCTTCGAATTTTTCCGCTCCGATTATTCCGCCTTCGCCGAAGAAAAGTCCGAATACGAAAGTTACCGCAAATACGTATAAAAAGGTTTGCAGCGAGTGAAGAAACGGCACGGCGAAATACCTTTGAAATATTGCCTTTTTGCCGTGGTCGTCATCGTCGGCGTCGACGTGATCGTGACAGTGCGCGCATATCTCTTCGTGATTGAACTCCCCGACGTCGTAAGTTATCTTCTTGCGGAATATGGCGTTGGCGACGACGCCTATTATTATCGCGAACGATATCTTGAACGCGACCAGAAGTCCGAGAGAAAGCCATTTTCCGCTCGAAACGAGTATGGAAAACGCTTCGTCGCTGGTCGCCACGAAAACGCTTAAAAGCGTGCCGACCGCTATTATATCCCTGTCGAAAAGTTTTGCCGACATAACGCTTATGCCGCACTGCGGAAACACCCCGGCAAGCGCGCCGAATACGGGCGCCGCTCTGCCCGTCAGAAACTTTCCGTTTTTGGCGAAAGAAACCCGCCTTTCCACGAGTTCGATTATTACGTACGTAAGGAATATGAACGGCAACATTTTGAGACAGTCGAGCAAACTGTCGAGAAGTATCTCGGCGTAAGGCTCTACGGTCCCCCAAAATCCGGTCGTCAACAAGTAAGTAATCATAGTTATATTTTAATTGTATTTAAGTAAAAATGCAATTCTTTTGACGCAGTTTGTAAAAAAGGAAAGGGAAACACCGTCTGTGCTTCCCTTTCCGTATGGAGAAATAATTATAAAAACAAGAAACTTTCTTATCTTGGCGACTTTATCGTACCATACGAATATGTCGCCTTATTGACGGTTTTATAAAAACAGCGTGAAAATTATTCGTATTCGACCGAAAGAAGGGTAAGTCCGCGCGGCGGCATCGTAACTCCCGCGAGAGACCTGTCGCCCGAAGCCAATATCTTTCCGACGTCTTCGGGTTCCGCCTTGCCCTGTCCTACCTTAACGAGAGTGCCGAACATTATCCTGACCATATTGTACAAAAAGCCGTTGCCCGTAACGCGGAAACGGACGTTTTCTCCGTCGAAGACGACTTCCGCGGAATAGATGGTCCTTACCGTGTCTTTAACGTCCGAATCAGCCGCGAGAAAACACCTGAAATCGTGCTCTCCGACAAAGTATTCCGCCGCCTTTTTCATCTCGGCTTCCCTAAGCGGAAATTGCAGCCATGTAGAGTATCTGTCTTTGAGCGGTCGCGAAAAAGGCGATACGTAAGCGTTATATTCGTACGTTTTTCTCTTTGCGGAAAATCTCGCGTGGAAGCCGTCGGGTGCTTTTTTGCTCTCCGTTACCTTTATGTCCCGCGGAAGAACGGCGTTGAGCGCAAACAAAAATTTTTCGGGCGGAATATCCGATCCC
>CAMNIW010000104.1 GCA_946540675.1 uncultured Clostridia bacterium
ATCACGGCGCAGGACGTGACCGAGCCTTATCGGGTAAACGAGAAACTCGAACGGGAAAACCGAAAACTGCACGATACGATAGCCGAAATTCTCAAAATGTACGACAGGCTGTCGGATCGGGTAAGAGAACAGGAAACTCTCGAACTGAAAATACGCGTTCATAACGACATAGGCGAAAGTCTGCTCGCCGTGTCGCAGGCGGCGGAAAGCGACGATCCGCAAAAGGTCGGAGAACAACTCGAAAAACTGCAACGCGCGCTGTGGCACTTCACGGGGGCGGGAAGCCCGTCGGACGACACTATGGAATCCGCCGTAAGAAAAGCCGAAGAAGCGGGCGTTACGGTAATGGCGGACGGAGAACTCCCGAAAGACGTCAATATAAGGCGAATAACCGTTCTCGCCGCGAGAGAGTGCGCCACGAACTGCGCCAAACACGCGCACGGTAAAACGGTAAAAATAACGATCGAAGAGACCGAAAAAGTTATAACGGTATCTATAATCAACGACGGAGAGCCGCCGAAAGCACCCATAAAGGAAGGCGGCGGACTGTCCGCTTTAAGGCAAGCCGTCGAAAAGGCGGACGGGAAAATGAACGTCGTCTGCTCTCCCCGTTTTAAGTTGACGCTCGTATTCGGCAAAAAGGAATAATTATGATACACACGGTTTTGGTTGAAGACAATATTTACGTACAGGAAGTGCTGAAACAGTCCATAGAGCGCGACGGAAGATTTTTGCTCGCCGCGACTTTTCGCGACGCGTTCGACGCGGAAAAGTTTTGCGAAGAAGAAAAGGTCGATCTCGTGCTGATGGACGTACAGACTCTCGGCAACCACTCCGGACTCGCCGCGGGTAAAAGGATAAAGGAAAAGTCGCCCGAAACGAAGATAGTGGCGGTGACTTCGCTTATAGACCCCGAAGTGTTGAAGGAAGCCCGGCGCGGAGCCGCCGACAGTCTTTGGTATAAGGATCACGGAACAAAAGAAATAACGGACGTGATGGCGCGCACGGTAAACGGCGAGAACGTTTTTCCCGAAAATTCGCCCGGCGCCGCGCTGAAAGACCTGTTTTCGGACGAACTCACCGACAAACAAATGAAAATACTCAGGTGTTTCGTCAAAGGCTATACCTACGCCGAGACCGCGCGAGAACTCGGAATGACCTTGCAAAACGTAAGATGGCATCTCGACAGGATCGTAGAAAAAGGGGGATTTGCCAACAAACACGAACTGCTTATCGCCATACTCGACAGCAAACTCATCATAACAAACCTTTTGAAAGAAGATTAAAAAGACGGGGGCAAACGGCTCCCGTCTTTTTAATCACGGCGAATTTCAGGGAAATACGAATCGACTTACGGTTTCTATTAAAACACAAAACATTGTAATACTCGATATTTGCGCCGAAAACGACTAATCTGTTTGTTTTTTCATTGCATTGCCCGAAGATTTTTTACCTTCGGGCGCTTTTTTTTGAAAATTTTCGCAAAAACTAGCACTTTTGTAGTGACAAGATATATCCGCGCCTGTAAAATTGTACGTAGAGATAATATATACTCATTAAAATATATAAGGAGAAAGCACAATGAAAACGAAAAAGTTTTTGCTCGGCGGATTTTTGACCCTTATAGCGACGTTTGTCCTTGCGGCGTCGGTTATTCCCGCCGCGCTCACGGCTCAGGCTTCCGAAAGAGAAAGAGAGATCGTTCCCGTAGAGTCGGGCAACGGGCTCAATATGAGCATAAGCGACCAAGGTTTGCTCACTTGGGACGCCGTAGCCGAAGCAACCGGTTACAGCGTTACAGTATCGAGAAACGCTATGACGATAGGCAATTGGAATACCGCAAATACGGCTATTTTTATTGTATCGGAACTTGACGGCCTTAAAATCGACTCCGGTTCGTACGTAATCGAAGTCTATGCAAAAGGCGCGTCAAAGAGAGCGTCTATGTCCTATTACTACACAAGCAACGTGGACAAATCGGAGGCGCCGCACGACTTGCAGTGGATCGGAAGCAAAGCCGGTTGGGAAGCGGTGGACGGCGCGATAGAATATGCCGTTACGCTTTACGATTTTTCCGGTGCGGTCGTAACGAAAACGACGTCGGAATGTCTGTATGATTTTTCGGAATACAATCCGCAAGACGGCTGGACGTTCAAAGTTCAGGCAAGGTCAAACGGAACGCTCAAAGACAAAAGGCACAGCGGTTTCGTTGAAAGCCCCGCAAAAGGTTCGAGAACGAGAACGATAAGTAAAATCGAAACGGGTAACTCTTTACATATGACTTTGGCTGATACGGCGATCCTTTTGTGGGACGCCGTCGACGGCGCTACCGGCTATCGCGTTGCCGTAAAGCAAAATAATATGGAAGTCACGTATTTTGAAACGACTAACAACGTTTTTGCATTGGTACCCGCATTGGACGGCGCAAAACTCGATTCGGCTCAATACGTTATAGAAGTTAAACCGCAGGGAGTTGCCGCAAACAGCGCGTCTATGCCCTACTATTATACAAGCCACGTTGACAAGTTGGAATCTCCTTTTGATTTGCACTGGAACGGAACTTATGCCTGTTGGACCACTGTGTACGGAGCAGTATACTACGACGTCACTTTATATAATTTTTCCGGCGCGGTCACAACGATTTCTACGGCAGAAGATTACTATGATTTTTCGGAATACAATCCGCAAGACGGCTGGACGTTCAAAGTGCAGGCAAGGTCAGACGGAACGCTGAACGCGCAAAGGCACAGCGCTTCCCAAGAGAGCCCCGCAAAGGAAACGACGTATACTATCTACTGCGTCGCTCCCGAAAACGGAACGGTGTCGCTCACGACAAATAAAGGATCTCGGGAAGACGTACAATCCGCCGTTTTGTCCGCAACCAAAGGTTCGGAAGTGACGGTAAGCGCGGTCGCGGATCCGACATACGCGTTCGTCGCATGGAGATTAAACTCCCCCGCGTCACCTGAAAACACCTGCTCGACGGAAGTTGAGTTTACGTTTACGGCGGTAAGTGAAATCCACATTTTTGCGGTATTCACGAATAAATATAACGTATCGTACAACGGCAACGGCGGTGGCGGCGCGGAAATGCAGGGCGCGGAAGTAAGCGTGGGCGGCACGTTTACCCTTTCCGACTGCACCTATACTGCCCCGCACGGCAAAGAGTTCAAAGGTTGGGCGGTCGGCAGTGCCGACGCGTGGCCGCTGAAACAGCCCGGCGATACGGTAGAAATCCACTCCGACACGGTCATTTATGCCGTTTGGGACAATCAATATATAATCGTCAAGCAACCCGAAGGCACAAGCGGTAAAATCGGCGAAGATATTCCGATTTCTATTACTATTGATTTTACGCAAGTACCAAATGACAGCAATGAATATATCGTTCTCGAAGTGCAAAACGGCGGTAACTGGGAGCAAGTTTCCGCAATGACTCGCAGTTCTTGGGTAAGTACGTTTCATGATTATACCGGTTCGATAAACGCGACGTCAAACACCGCAGGCACAAAGACCTATCGCTACAAAGTATTTGACGGATCGGATTGGCAAATCAGCGATACGGTCGAAGTTGAGTTTTTGCCTTTGGTCGTCACGTTTGTCGATAACACCCATTCAACGGTAACAGATCCTATTAGCGTTTATGAATACGATACGCTTATCACGGAACCCGTCAAGCCGACGTTTGCGGGAGATACGTTCTATGGGTGGGGCTGGCCGAATTGGGATTTTGCCAACGACAGGGTCAAGCAAGATAAAACTATGAGCGCAGACTGGGCAGGTTGCGGATATTATAATAGTATTCCCGACGTGTATGCGCTTGTCGGCAATCAAGCGAGAATCGACGTTTCAAACGTAAACCAAAACGGATTCCTTGCATATTTATTCAAATACGACGGAGCGGACTGGGTTCAATGCGATACGTATAATAACGTTCCCGCAAGCGACGTTGAGAAAACAGAAAGATATAAATACGGTCTGAAAGCCCGTGGCGGCATTTATATTTATAGCAACGAGTTTACTGTCAATTGGGTTGAAAATCCGTTTGTTGTCGGTTTCAACGGAAACAGCGGAACAGGCTCGATGGCAAACGTTGAAACCGTGGGCGTTTATACGTTGCCTGCAAACGGGTTCGGCGCGCCCGACGGCAAACGCTTTGTCGGGTGGGCGGTCGGCAGTGCGGACGCACTCCCCCTGCAAGCGGCAGGCGACAAAATCACCGTTTCGGAAGACATAACTCTCTTTGCGGTTTGGGAAGACATCCCGACCTATATTGTCGTTTACGGCGTGGGCGAAGGACAAGGCTCCGGCGACTTTGACGAAGTCGAAGAAGGCACGGAATATACCTTGGATTCCTATGAGAATGTCGGCAATATGATCGCTCCTGACGGACAACAATTTGCTTATTGGAGTATTCGTTTGGGAAGCGCAATGGGTGAAGAAATCGCTCAAAAGCAAGCGGGCGGAAAAATCACAATCACCGCAAATACTTACGTTATCGCAATTTGGGAAGATATCCCGAAAACCGCGACCGAACTCACGGTCGTATACTCGGGCGAACACGTCGAACTCGGCGGCACCCTTGACGGCGAAAAACTCACCGTCACCGTAAAATACAGCGACGGTACGCAGGAAACCGTAAACCCGCTCGACGTGGAATATTGGTACGACGGACAAAAGATCGACGACCCCGTAAATTATACCTTTGAAGAACTTCAAACCTATCAGATAACCGTAAAATACGGGGAAGTACAGACCGATCTCGCGATCGAAGTCGTTAAAACTTTCGTCTTCACCTTCGACGCGAACGGCGGCGCGGGCACTATGGAAGACGGCAGAGCGATAAGCACGGACGGACTTACAGCCGATTATAAACTCCCCGTTTGTACGTTTACCGCTCCGACAGGAAAGCAGTTCAGGGGTTGGGAGTTTACGCTTGACGGCGAAACGGTCGAATATAACCCGACGGACGTCGTTCCGCTTACGGACGGCACTACGATATACGCCGTTTGGGAAGATATCCCCGCCGAAACCTTTACCGTGTCTTTCGACGCTAACGGCGGCTCGGGAAGTATGCCCAAAGCCGAAGACGTCGCGGGAGCTTACGTTATCCCCGAATGCTTATTCACCGCCCCGAACGGCAAACAGTTCAAAGGCTGGGCAAAGTCCGCAAACGGAGAAACGTTGACAGGCGGTACGAGATACGTTGGCGGCGACGTCACTTTGTACGCCGTTTGGGAAGATCCCGAAAACC
>CAMNIW010000105.1 GCA_946540675.1 uncultured Clostridia bacterium
CACGCGGACAACCCGAATTTCAGCGAGAAAATAGATGCCGGCGACAACAGACCCATATTGTATAACAAGACGGGAAGCGGCGTAACCGCCATAAGATACGCATACGGAATTCTTCCGTCTACGTTTATAATTCCCGACGAAATAACCGAAATAGGCGAAAGGGCGTTCGAGGGGCACAACGAACTTACCGAAGTCGTATTCCACTCCGCCGTCACGACGATAGATAAATATGCGTTTGTCGATTGCGATAATCTTACGACTTTGAATTTCGGGAGCGACAGCACTCTCAATTCTCTCGGCACGGGCGCGTTTATGAATTGTCCGAGTCTCGATAACGTCGTTTTGCCCGACTCTCTTACGACGATTTCGGAAATGGCTTTTGAAAAATGCGTAGGACTTAAACATATCACTTTCGGCAAATACGTCGACACGTTCGGCGGCAGGGCGTTTTTCGGAAGCGGACTCGTTTCGGTAAGGATACCGGAGAGAGTGACAAAGATAGGCGAACATTATTATGTCAGGACGATAAGCGGAGTAAGGACTTATTACGCCGAAGTTTTCTCCGACTGTAAAGACCTTACGAGCGTGACGTTCGACGGAAACGCCGTATCTCTCATCGGTTACGGCGCGTTCAGGAACTGTACGTCGCTTGAACGAATAAATATTCCCGACAGCGTCTCCTGTTTCGCGTACTATTCGTTCGCCGGGAGCGGTCTTACTTCCATAGAACTTCCCGACGGGATACTTTTGGGGTGTTCTTCGGCATACGGTCCCTTGAAGACGGTCGCCGACGAGAGAAGACCGGGCACGGCGTATTACGTCTTCGAGAAGTGCGAAAACCTTAAAGAAGTTACTTTCAAGGGCTCGATAGAATACTTTGCGTGCAAACTGTTCAACGGCTGCGCTTCGCTCGATACGTTGAGATTTATAAGACCGGACGGCTCGGTTCTCGTCAACGTCATACCGGAAGGGTTTGAACTCATCGGCGCAAGGGCGTTTCAGGGTTCGGGACTTACGGATATAGAGATCGTCGGAAATCCGAGAATCAACGGATACTACTGGTTCGAAGACTGTAAAAATCTGACGAGAGCGATCCTTCCCGACGATACGAAGAGTCTTCTCGGTATATTCAGGAATTGCGAAAGCCTTGAAAACGTCGCTTATCGCGACTCGTATACGGGCGAGATAGTGAACAACACTCTTCCCGACGGCGCGACCGATATAGGCAACTACGCTTTCCAGAACTGTTACGCGCTCGAATATCTGACGCTTCCCGACAGCGTTGCGGACATAGGTCCGGGCGCGTTCTGGGGCTGCTCGAAATACAGGGCGGACAACGGCACGTTTACCCTTCCGCTCGGCGTGAACGGAATAAAGGCGAAAACCTTCGAAGGGTGCGCTTCGATAGAAAGACTTGTCCTGCACGCGGGGGTAAAGAACTTCGGCGAAACTTACGACGACAACGGTTACGTCAAGACGGGCGTCACCGCATTCGTAGGGATGTCGTCGCTTACCGAGATAGTTATTCCGGGCAACCTTCCTTACAGAATAGACGAAGACGGATTTTTGTTCAACGGCGGAACGTTGCTTTTCGGTCTCGAAGGGCTTGTAAGGGGAGATATAGAGATCCCCGCCGAAACGTATATAATATCGGTAAGGGCTTTCGAGAACAATAAAAACATCACGTCGGTACGCTTTAACGAAGAACTCGTGGCGATAGGGCATTACGCGTTCAGCGGCTGTGAAAATCTGACGGGTAATATAGAGTTTCCCGAGAGTATGACCCAGCTTGGTTCTTACGCCTTCCAGAGCACGGCGATAACGGGCGTGCATATAAGGTCGGGAACAGGTATGTATAACACGCAAAATTCCGATAACACGATAGCCAACTGGGCGTTTGCAAAATGTCCGCAACTTGCCGAAGTCGTGATAGACGACGGTATAAAAGCCATAAAGGCCGCGGCTTTCAGAGAGTGCCCTAACGTTCGGAGTATAATTATACCCAAAACGGTCAGGACGATAGAAAACACGACGTTTGAAGGCTGGACGGAAGAACAGACCATATACTTTGTCGAAACGGAGAGAAAAGCACCGCCGAAAAGCGTATGGGACTTGTCAAACAAATGTTTTGCGCAAGTAGTCTACGAGTATACGGGCGACTGACGGTCGGAAAAAGAAAAATCCCGAAGATTCTATCTTCGGGATTTTTTGTCGTAAGCCGAGCATAAATAGATTAAAACCCGCCTGCCGCCGAGAATTGAGTTTAATTTATTTACACTCGGCAAACCGTTTGCAAAACAGGACGAAATATAGTAGAATAATAAAGAACGAAAATTTTCAGGAGTCGATATGAGAAAGACCAAAATAGTGTGTACGATAGGTCCCGCCAGCGAGAACGAGCAAGTCCTTACCGATATGTGTCTTGCGGGGATGAACGTTGCGAGACTCAACTTTTCGCACGGCACGCACGAAGAACATAAAAAGAAGATAGACCTTATAAAAAAGGTCAGGGAAAAACTCGGACTTCCGATAGCGATAATGCTCGATACCAAAGGTCCGGAATACAGGATAAAGACGTTTGAGAACGGGTCGGTGATCGTAAAAGACGGCGACGCGTTCACGTTTACGACGGACGAAGTTACGGGAAACGCCGAACGGGTTTCGGTAAGTTACAAAAAACTCAGCGAAGAGTTGTCCGTCGGGGATACCGTACTTGTCAATAACGGACTGCTTTCTTTCCGCGTCGAAGAGATAGTCGGGAAAGATATAAAATGCAGAGTCGTTTGCGGCGGAGAGATGAAGGACAGGAAGAGTATGAGTTTCCCGGGTAAGGTGCTTAAACAGCCCTTTCTTTCCGAACAGGACAAAGCGGATATACTTTTCGGCGTCGAAAACGGAGTAGATTATATAGCGTGTTCGTTCGTTTCGACAAGACAGGATCTTCTCGACGTGCACGGTTTTTTGTCTGAGCACGGCGCGGACGACATAGAACTCATCGCAAAGATAGAAAATCAGTCGGGAATAGACAATATAGAAGACATATGCAAGTCTTGCGACGGCGTTATGATAGGCAGGGGAGATATGGGCGTAGAGATACCGTTTGCCAACCTTCCCGCCATACAGAAGAACATAATAACCAAGTGCAGGCTTTTGGGAAAACGCGTCATAACGGCGACCGAGATGCTTGAAAGTATGATATACAATCAACGCCCGACGAGAGCGGAGATATCCGACGTCGCCAACGCCGTATACGACGGGTCGAGCGCGGTAATGCTTTCCGGCGAGACCGCGGCAGGCAAATACCCCGTGGAAACGGTAAAAGTAATGGCGGAGATCGCCGAGACGACCGAGAAGAGCATAGACTACAAGACGAGATTCCACAACAACGAATTCCGCATAAAAAACACCGTTGACGCCATATCGCACTCTACGTGCGGAATGGCTATCGACATAGACGCAAAACTCATCGTCGCGTGTTCCATATCGGGTATGACGGCGAGAATGGTCTCGCGTTTCCGTTCGCCCGTGGACATACTCGGACTTACCACCAACGAGCGCACATGGAGAAAACTCGCCCTGTCCTGGGGCGTTACTCCCGCCATGTGCGAAACATATCCGTCGACCGACGTCCTTTTCTATACGGCAAAGAAGATAGCCGTCGAAAAATTCAAACTCAAAAAGGGCGACAAGATAATAATAACGGGCGGCGACACGAGCGGCAAGTCGGGCAATACCAACCTTATCAAAGTAGAACAAATTTGACGGAAAGCCGCTAAAATGCGCGTCTTGCAGGTCAGCTCATAATGACAGTAAACAAGCAACCCGCGTTGAACAAGCGGTAATTTGTCTTTCCCGTCATTCTGTCAATATCTGCTTCTTGTCATTGCGCCAATGTCCGTAACAACTAACTGTCATTGCGTCAATGTTCGCCCCCTTTTGTCATTGCGAGCACGGCGAAGCCGTGCGTGGCAATCTCTAATTATAGTAGCGGCATAGAACTGTCAATAGACCATAGTAGATTATCACGCCTGCTATGCAGGCTCATAATGACAATAGACAAACAACCCGCGTTGAACAAGCGGTAATTTGTCTTTCCCGTCATTCTGTCAATATCTGCTTCTTGTCATTGCGTCAATGTCCGTAACAACTAACTGTCATTGCGAGAGCGTCGCAAACGCTCGTGGCAATCTCAGCGTGTAAATACTTTACGCTATAATATTTCAAGCGTTTACTATGCTCAAACTCGCTGAGATTCTTCGCTTCGCTCTGAATGACAATAAAAATGTTTTTTCCCCGTCATCCTGAGAACCGCTATCTTGACGGACCTTTCGAAGGATCCCCCGGGAATATAGACGTTTCTTTGTCATTGCAAATGTTTATTTATTGTCATTGCGCCAATGTTTTTTAACTGTCATTGCGTCAATGTCCGCGAAGCGGATATTCTTGCCGAAGGATTCCCGCTTGCGGGAAACGGCAATCAATGTGTTTTATTCTTGCCGAAGGACTCCCGCTTGCGGGAAACTTGCCTTCGCGCTGCGAATTGTCGATAAAAACAAAGGACGAACAGATGAAGCGTGCTTTAAAAACGGTTCGTCCTTTTCCCTTAAAAACAAAGGACGAACAGATGAAGCGTGCTTCAAAACGGTTCGTCCTTTTTCCGTATAAATTCAGTCGGTCTTTTATCGGATCGGGTTTGATATACTTTTAGTTTTTATCAAAAAATCACTTTTACGGTAAATTCCCCGTCGCGTTCGGAAAACGCCGATATAGTCGCTTTGTGTTTTTCGGCGATCTCTTCGGCTATCGAAAGCCCTATTCCGCTGCCGTCGACAAAAGACGCTCTCGACGCGTCCGAGCGGTAAAACCTTTCGAAACACTCGTTATGTTCTCCCGCCTTGACGCCGTCGGCGTCGTTGGTCACGGTGAAGGTCGGTTTTTGTCCGCCCGTAAGGTCGGCTTTTACAAACGATAAGGAGTACTTCGTCGCGTTGTCGAATAGTACGGAGAGAAGTTCCCTTACCGACTTTTCGTCGCCAGAAATACTCACGTCGTCTTCAAACGCGAATTCGGCTTTTTTGCCCGCGTTTTCTATCGCCGACAGGAAAAATCCGCCCACGTCCGCCGCCGCGTCCGACAAAGAAAATGTCGTAAATACGGTTTTTTCGGAATTTTCGTCGAGTTTTGCGAGCGCGGTAAGGTTTTTCACCAT
>CAMNIW010000106.1 GCA_946540675.1 uncultured Clostridia bacterium
GACGAGATACCCGACGTACGGCATAAAGGCGTCGTGAAGAATAAATATCAATATCCCCGCCGAAACGTACAGAATTGTCTTTAATATATGCCAGCGCGTCATTTTTTCATTATCTGTGTATTGCGTGGAAGTTTATTCCCACTCCGCCGGGGCCGCAGTGGCTTCCGGCGGTGGGGTTGATGTCGACGTGTACGACGTTAAGGTCTTCGCCGAATTTCTCTTTGAGCGACTTTTCGAGAAGAGCCGCGCTTTCCGCCGCGTCCGAGTGGGCGAGTATCACCCTGTGCCCCTTTATGTCGTCCTGCAACTGTTCGGCGAGTTCCACAAGCCTTGCGACGGCGTTTTTATTGCCTTTTTTCTTGTCGAAGGAAACCATTTTGCCTTCGCTGTTCATAGTGATTATCGGGCGTATCCCGAAGAGATTGCCCATTACCGCCGACATACCCGAAACTCTTCCGCTGCGCTTGAAGAAAGTCAGATCTTCCACGAAGAAGTAGGTCGCGAACTTGTCGACTTCGGTTTCCGCCCATTTTTGTATTTCTTCCACGGTCTTGCCTGCGAGATAGAGATCGCCTATCTCTAAAACGATGTTATAACTTCCTATCGTTATGCCCTTGGTGTCCACGGCGTAGAGAGTTCTTTCGGGGAACTCGTCTTTGAGTTGTTTCACGGCTATCGCGAGCGCTTCGAAAGTTCCGCTCATCGCCGCCGAGAAATGGACGTACAACACGTCTTTGCCTTCTTTGAAGAAGGGGGCGAAATAGTCGTAATAGGTCTTGGGCGAAAGTCCGCCCGTCTTGGGGAGAACGCCGTTTCTCATCGAGCGGTAAAACTCCGTACTGTCGAACTTGTCGAAGTCGACGTAAGGACGGATCTCCTTATCGCCTATCGAGTACGGCATACTTATCAGATTATAGCCGTATTTCGCGGCGACTTCGGGGGTGATATCGGTGTCGGTATCGGTAAAAAGGACGTACATAGAATTTTCCACCTTTTATATAATTTTTTCGACAAAAGTCTACATAATTATAGGCTCTTTTCGAGCATTTTGTCAAGGGACGGAGCGAGATTCGGCATAATTGCCGTTTCGCGTTGACTATTTGCGATAAAAAGTGTAAAATAATCATATATACGCGGCTCAAAAGGGGAGACTGTATGATAAACGTGATAGTTGACACTCTCGGCGCCGAACGCGGAGAAAGGGTTTGCATAGAAGGCGCGGTCACCGCGCTCGGAAAATACGACGATCTCGGCATAATTTTCGTCGGAAGGGAAAATTCGACCAAGGAGATACTCAAAGACCTTGAATACGACGAAAAAAGAGTAAGGTTTATAAACGCCGAAGACGAGATAGGTTGCGGCGACAAACCGACCGACGCCATAAGATACAGAAAAGAGAGTTCTATGTACAAGGCGATAGAACTCATAAAGGCGGACGAGAGTATAAACGCGCTTGTCACGGCAGGGTCTTCGGGCGCGATACTCGCGGGCGCGACGCTTAAAATAGGCAGGATAAAGGGCGTAAGGCGACCGGCTTTCTGTCCCCTTCTTCCCACTATGAAAAGGGGGGTCGTCGGGGTGTGCGACAGCGGAGCGAACGTAGAATGCGACTCTCTTCAACTTGCGCAGTTCGCGCTTATGGGAAGTCTGTATATACAAAAGGCTTACGGCGTGGAAAAACCGAAAGTCGCTCTTCTCAACGTCGGCACCGAAGAAGAAAAGGGCGACGAACTCAGGAAAGAAACCTATAAAAAACTCAAAGAGACGGCGGAGATAAACTTCGTCGGCAATATGGAGAGCAGGGATCTCCTTAAAGGGGATTACGATCTGGTCGTGTGCGACGGGTTTTCGGGGAACGTTCTCATTAAGTCCACCGAAGGGGCGTGTCTCGAAATGCTCAAAATGTTGAAGAGCATTATGACCAAAAACTTAAAAAACAAACTCGGAGCCCTTCTCCTTAAAAAGGACGTTATGGAGATAAAGGACTTTATGGACTACAACAACTATCCCGGGGCGGTCATACTCGGTTGCAAAAAGACTGTGGTAAAGAGCCACGGCAGCAGCAAGAGCGTGACTATGTTCAAGTCGATAGAACTCGCATATAAGATAGAGAAAGCGGGGCTCAACGCATCCATTGCGGAAAAGACATCCGAAACTCTGGCGGCGGAATAACATATGGAATTTTCACCCGAACAAAAAAAGGTCATAGAAAATTTTTCGGACAACATCCTTCTTCTCGCGCGGGCGGGGGCGGGCAAGACCTTTACGGTCGCAAACCGCGTCGCCGAAGCGATAAGACGGGGATATAAGCCCGAAGAGATACTGTGCCTTACTTTTACCGTAAAGGCGGCGGGTGAGATAAAGGACGCCGTAAAGGCTCAGACCGACGCGGCGGTAAGCGTGTTTACCATACACGGTTTTTGCTACGAGATAATAAAGCGTTACGCCCGTCTTACCGGCGCGATAAGAGAACCCGAAGTCGCCGACGAAGTCGATTCGGGAGAACTTTTATATACCGTTTTAAGGGAATATATAGATTTCGGGTACTATAAGACTCCCGACGACTATCCGATGCTCGGAGAAAAGCAACTTGCGTCGATAATGTCCGCCATAAAGCGAGAGCGGATAAAACAGGGTTATTCCTTTTTTTCCGAAGACGGCTACGGGAGAGCGATAAGCAAACTTTTCGACAACCCGTTATTCGAAAATTCGTTCACGACAAAAAAATACGGCGTAAAAGTCGTCGACTATTCGCTTATGCGGCTTCTGCAGGAACAATACGGCCCTGAGTTTTGCGTGCGCTATCAGCGTATGATGCAGGGTTCCGATCTTATGGACTTCGACGACCTTATCTTTTGCGCGAAAGAAGTCGTCGAACAGGGTTTTTGTCCCGAATACAAAATAATAATAGTCGACGAAATGCAGGACACGAGCGATCTCGAATATTCGGTCGCGAGAAGTCTTTTCGGCGGAGCGCTCGTGCTTTTGTGCGGCGACCCGTTTCAGACTATCTACACCTGGCGCGGATCCGACCCTAACGGCATAATGGAAGACTTCAAGAAGAACTTCAACGCAAAAACGGTCGTGCTGTCGGGCAACCGCAGGTCTTCCGCCCTTTTGTCGTATGCGGGCAACTACTATCTCGCCAAGACTTTCGACGGATTCAAAGAGCCCGAAAAACCCGACTTCGGAAATTCGGAAAAGATAGAAGTCATCGGGGAAGACGGAGCGAAAGAAGAAGTAAAGAAGATAATGGAGATCGTGGACGGGTTCGACGGCGAAAAGTCGGATATATGCGTAATGGCGAGATCCAACCGATATATAGCGGACGTCTACCGCATTGCGGAAGAGATAAACCGCGGACTTCCGACGGAAAAGAGAATAAACTTTTTCACCGCGGACGGCGATTACCAATTCTATAAAAAGCCCGTCGTAAAGGATTTTCTCGCCTTTTTAAGACTTCTTATCAATCCCAATGACGAGATCTCGTACGAGCGCGTGGCGAAAAAATATCTCGGAATCACGAGAAACAAGATGTCGCAGGTAAGAGATTACGCGATAACCGGCATAACTACGGGTTCGCTCCTTTCGCGCGACACGTACGAAAAAGGGGATAACTTCTATTCGCTTATAGAAGCGATGAAGCAAGGCAACGTCGTCGTGTACGACACCGAAACGACGGGGCTCGACGTCGCGGAAGACGAGATAATACAGATTTCCGCAATGAAGATAGGACAATCGGGCGAAGCGATGAGATTTTCGGCGGCGGTCCTTAAGGGCGACGAACCGAAATTTTCTTCGTTCGTTATTCCGGAAAGAGAAATATCCGAAGGCGCGGTCGCGACTCACGGGTACAGTCTCGAATATATAAAGGCGAACGGCGCGCGCGAAAAGAGCGAAGTTTTGAGAGAGTTTGCCGATTTTATCCGCGGAGCGGTGCTCGTCGGGCACAACAGCGCGGAATTCGACGACAAGATACTTTTACGGGAACTTTCCGAGTGCGGAATAAAAGCGGAGATAAAGGCTTTTTACGACACTCTCGACATAGCGCGCGCGTATTCTTCCGACCTTCCGGACAAAAAACTTTCGACCATATGCGAGAGATTCGGCATAGAGAACGAACGCGCGCACGACGCCATGGCGGACGTCGCGGCTACCGCAAAGTGTCTTATAGCGTATTATAAACAGTATATATATCCGTCCGAAAAGGACAGGAGAAAACTTCTCGGACTTTTAAGAAACACTTTCGAGCCCTTTTACGAAGACCGCAAAGAAATGCTCGCCATCCTTTATGAAAAAGACCCCAAAAAACTCGTCAGGTATATAGACGGCAAATACGGGATACTCGCGGCAAGGGGCAGACCGTCCGACAGGGCGTCGGCAAACGATCTGTATTTTGCGCTCAAAGGTATGGAAGACGCCAAGGATCCGCGGCAGTGGCTGACGGCGTTTCTCTCTTCGGCGAGCCTTTCGGGCAGTCAGATGGATATAATGATAAAGAAATTCGGCAAAGTTCCGCTCATCACCGTGCATCAGTCCAAGGGTTGCGAGTTCGATACCGTTATCCTTGCGGGCGCGGGAGAAAGAGATATACCGTCTTACGGCGCGCGGCTGAGCGGCGAAGAAGACGAAGAGAAGAGAATATTTTACGTCGCGCTCACAAGGGCGAAGAGAAAGTTCATATTGACGTATCGCGCAAAAGACGGGAATTACGACAGGACGTATTCCCCGTACGTCGACAATCTTCCGCTTTGCGCCGTAAAATTTTTATAAAAAAGTTTTTTGAAAACACTTGACAAAACTTCCCGACAAGATGTATTATAAACGAGTTTTTAATAGGTCTTTTCGGGGCAGTTTTTTAGGGGCGGCAATAAGTCCTTAAAAAAAAACGCCCTTTTTTTATTTTTTAACTCCGAGAAACCGTAAATACGGGCAAAATTTTCAAAAAAAGGAGTTAAAAATGGCTAAATTTATCTTTGTAACGGGCGGAGTCGTATCCGGACTCGGCAAAGGCATAGTGGCGGCGTCGCTCGGACGGCTTCTCAAAATGCGCGGGCTTAAAGTCGCGGCGCAGAAATTCGATCCGTATATGAACGTCGATCCGGGGACGATGAATCCCGTTCAGCACGGCGAAGTGTTCGTTACCGACGACGGAGCGGAGACC
>CAMNIW010000107.1 GCA_946540675.1 uncultured Clostridia bacterium
GTATATACCGCCGCCTGCCGCCGAGAATCGAGTTCAACTTATTCACACTCGGCTAATTATTTTGAAATGAGAAGAGACATCGCCGCCATTTCTATAAGCGGCAGGCAGTGCGCTTCTTCGAGTCCGAGAAAGCACGGCTTTTCGGTCACGGAGAGATCGAGATTGCCGTCTTCGGCGACGGGCAGGGCGTGCAGGACTATCGCCTGCGGCTTTGCCTTTCCGAGATGACTTTCGAGAAGTTTTATACCGGTGTGGTCGTCGGATACGAATATCACGTCCGCGTTCTTTATTCCTTCTTCCACGTCGTCGGTGACGGATATATCCACGTACTGACGGCAGTAATTGACGAGTTTTTCGGTCGGGTAGTCTTCCTTTTTACATATTACCGTTATATCGAGACCGCACCCTGCGAACCCGTACAAAAAACTGTCGGCGTAATTTTCGGGCTTTCCTATCGCGGAAACTTTAAGTCCGCCGAGTTTGCCCAGCCGTTTCCATACGGTATACAGCGCGGCGAGCGCTTCGCAAGGTCCGCTCCTGCTGTTGCCGTTTATTATGGGCAGGTCGACGTTTTTCTCTATCTGTTCGGCGTCGCCCATTTCGGCGGTCTGCACGACTATCGCGCTCATGCCGTAACCCGCTATCGCCTTTACGGTGAGTTTGTCTTTAAGTATGTTTTCGAGTTCGCTTCCGTGCATAGTGGATATCATCGGAATGCCGCCGAGTTTTGTTACGGCGGTCTCGAACGCTATTCTCGACCTTGCGAACGAGCGCTTTGTAAGCAGCGAAACGTACTTGTTTTTAAGCACGTTGAGTTTCTCGCCCGCGGCGAGCATCTTTTCGATCGCGGCGGCGGCGTGAAGTATCTCGTATATTTCTTCTTCGCTGTAAGATTGCAGCGAGATAAGATGTTTTTTTCTTATAACGCCCGTCGGCTTGAATAAATTTATATCCATTTGACAAAATCTCCGTGCGGCGGCATAGCCGCCGATGACGACCGCCTTTTACGGTCGGCCGAGCCGAAACCATTCACGCTCGGTTACGTATATTATAGCAACTGCGATAAAAAAATTCAAGAGAAAATGCCATTATGTACAAAATTGATAAAAGACCGCCCGAAAATTTGTAATAAATGCTGTTGTAAAACGTTTGAAAAAGTCGTATAATGAATATAAGAGATATATCGCCGAGCGGCGATTACAGGAGGAAAATATGGCAAGTCTAAAACTGCAGGATATCTATAAGGTATATCCGTCCGGCGTAGTCGCCGTCACCGATTTCACTTTGGATATCGAAGATAAAGAGTTTATCGTCTTCGTCGGTCCTTCGGGATGCGGGAAATCCACGACTCTCCGTATGATAGCGGGTCTCGAAGAAATTTCCGACGGCGAACTTTACATCGACGGCAAACTTATGAACAACGTTCAGCCCAAGGACAGGGATATAGCGATGGTTTTCCAGAACTACGCTCTTTATCCGCATATGACCGTTTACGACAATATGGCGTTCGGTCTTAAACTCCGCAAAAAACCCAAGGCCGAAATAGACGAAAAGGTAAAAGAAGCGGCGAGAATACTCGGTCTCGAACCTTACCTTCAGAGAAAGCCGAAGGCTTTGTCCGGCGGTCAAAGACAAAGGGTCGCGCTCGGACGAGCCATCGTTCGTGAACCCAAGGTATTCCTTCTCGACGAACCCCTTTCCAATTTGGACGCCAAACTCCGCGCCCAGATGAGGACCGAGATAACCAAACTTCACCACAGACTCGCGACCACGTTCATTTACGTTACTCACGATCAGGTCGAGGCTATGACGATGGGTACGAGAATAGTCGTTATGAAAGACGGCTTTATCCAGCAGGTCGACGCTCCGCAAAAACTTTACGATTACCCCGCAAATCTTTTCGTCGCGGGATTCATCGGCACTCCGCAGATGAACTTCTTCGACGCCGTTCTCACCAAGGACGCAAAGGGCAACGTATTCGTGGAATTCGAAGGCAACAAAGTCGCTCTTCCCAAGGCGAAATCGGACAAGATCATCAACGGCGAAGAGTATTTCAATACAGGTAAGCCCGTCGTATTCGGCGTAAGACCCGAAGATCTTCACGACGAAGAAGGCTTTATCAGCAACTCCAAAGAGACGGTCATCAACGTCAAAGTCGACGTTGTCGAAAAACTCGGCGCGGAAACCCTTCTTTACTGCGTATTCGCAAAAGAAGAAGCGGAGACCGAGGAAGAAGGCAAGGTAAAGAGCCTTGTCGACGGCGCTATGCAGATGATAGCGAAGGTAGATTCGAGATCCAAGACCGAAAGGGATCAGACCATCGAACTTGCCATCGACATAATGCACAGCCACCTTTTCGACAAAGAGACCGAACTTACCATTTTGGAAGGCGAAGGAACCAAAGCGTACGTTCCCGTAGTCGAACTCGAAAGGAGAGCGAAGAAAGCCGAAGAAGACGCGGAAAAGGCAAGACTTGCCGAAGAAGCGGCTGCTTTGAAAGCTGCGAAGAAGGCTGAAAAGGCTAACAAAAAAGCGCAGAAAGCCGAACCCGCGGAAGAAAAAGCGGAAGAGCAGACCGAAGAAACCGCCGAAAAATAATCGGCAACGACAATAGTCAAGGGGCGATTGCGTCATACATCGGCGCCGACGCCCCTTTTTTATGGGCAGTCGGGCATATATAACGGCTGTTTCGGGGGAAAGTCTATGATACACTCACTCAGCGGCGGAGTCATAAAGTCCGCGACAAAACATACCTTTATAAAAGTCGCGTTCGCGGGGGAAGAAAATCCGCGCTGGCTTTTATGCGACGAATTTCCCGTCGAAGTCGGGGATACCGCCGTTATCGACGGAAAGATCGGGCTTATAAAAGGCGAAGTTTTAAGGGTGGATAAAAACGTTTTCGGCGACGCCGCGCCCGTTCCGATGAACAGGGCGCGTCAGGTAATACAAATAGTTAATAAATTCAGCGAGGATAAATAATATGAACAACTTCAAGACAGGCGCAAAAAAACTCGCGCTCATAGGACTGTTCGTGGCACTTCTCGTCATAAGTTCGGTAGTAGCGAAGATCCCTATGTTTCCCGTGCCTATGACTTTGCAGACCGCGGTCATACTCACGTCGGCTCTTCTTATCGGCGGAGCGGAAACTTTCATCGTCGTCGCGGTGTACGTGTTTATGGGACTTATCGGCATACCCGTGTTTGCCGGCAACGCTTCGGGAATAACTTACGTACTCAATCCGACTTTCGGATTTATAATAGGCTTTGCTTTCGGCGGACTCTTTACGGGACTCATCGCGGGCAAACAAAAGAAGCCGTCCTATTTAAGACTGATAATAGCGGTCGGAGTCGGAAAGGTGACTTTCTACGTCTTCGGAATAGTCTATTATATCGGGCTTTGCCTTTTCTATACGGGCAACGCCATACATTTCGGCAACATCCTTTGGACGTTCTGGATACTCTTTATTCCGTCCGACGTACTCAAAGGCGCGTTCGCGGTGATAATGGGCAGAAAAGTCCGTCCGCTCGCGTATGCGGTCACGGCGCGCGTCGCGTATAGCGGAAACGTGAAAGCCGAAGAAACGGTGGACGCGGACGAATCGGCTGTTACGGAAGACTCCGAAAACGTCGACAAAGAATAATAATTTCCGACTTTTTCCGCGCGGCGAAAACCGACGGGATTCGACGGCGAAAACCGACTTTTTCCGCACGGCGTAATTCGACGAAATATTTATACAGCGCCCGTCGCAAATTTTGCGACGGGCGCCGTTTTTTTCTGACAGGCGGTTATCTGCTTAAATCCCAATCGATGGGCGGTATGCCGCATTTTACCAAAAACGCGTTGGTTTTTGAGAAAGGCTTGCTCCCGAAAAATCCGTTGTAACAGGAAAGCGGGCTCGGATGTACGCTCTCCACGATAAAGTGTCTGTTCGTGTCGATAAGGCTTTTTTTACTGCGTGCGTATCCGCCCCAGAGAATAAAGACCATAGGCTCTTTTCTCTCGGACAATTTTTTGATCACTCCGTCGGTAAACTCGGTCCAGCCGCAATTTCGGTGCGAGTTGGCTTGCCCCTGCCTTACGGTAAGGGTAGCGTTGAGAAGAAGCACGCCCCTTTGCGCCCATTTTGTCAGATCTCCGCTTTCCGGCGGATCTATACCGAGATCGTTTTTGAGTTCCTTGAAGATATTGACCAGCGACGGCGGCGGCTCGACTCCTTCCTTTACGGAAAAAGACAGTCCGTGCGCCTGGTGCGGTTCGTGATACGGATCCTGTCCTAAAATTACCGCTTTGACTTTTTCGTACGGGGTTTCCTTAAAGGCGTTGAAGATGTCGTACATAGACGGATAAACTATTTTCGACGAGTATTCTTTTTTAAGAAAGGCCCGTATATTCCTGTAATTTTCGCTCTCGAAGAGCGGTGCGAGAACGCTGTCCCACGAATTACCTATGTTTATCATATTTCTCCTTCGGCAATTGCGCAAATGAACAAATGCCCATACGTCTGATTAAATTGTACCAAATTTTCCGACCGATTTCAAGTTTTTGCGCAAAATGACGACATAATTTTGACAATGCGCCGCAAATAATATATAATAGAATATATATCGGCAAACGGATAACGGTAAAAGGGGCGGAATTTCCCGACCCCGTAAGGAGTTTGTATGGATTATAAATTGAATTACGACAACTGGTTGACGAGCCCATATCTTTGCGCCGAAGGGCAGGCGGAACTCGAAGCGATCGCGGATAACGATAAAGAAATAGAATATGCTTTCGGCGGAGAACTCGAATTCGGCACGGGCGGTATGCGCGGAGTGATCGGATACGGTCCCAACAAGATGAACGTCTACACGGTAAGAAGGGCGACTCAGGGTCTTGCGGAGTATATAAAGGCTTGCGGAAACGCCGCGGTAAAAAAGGGCGTCGCCATATCTTACGACACGAGAAACAAGTCCGAACTTTTCGCTCGCGAGACGGCGGGCGTGCTTCTCGCCAACGGGATCAAGGTGTATATCTATCCCGAACCGAGACCGGTCCCCATGCTTTCGTACGCCGTGAGAAAACTTTC
>CAMNIW010000108.1 GCA_946540675.1 uncultured Clostridia bacterium
AGAGTGCTATCCGTTTCCTTTGTCAAAGCGTCGGTATTTACGGATAATTCCTTTATTTTCAGTTGTTTTTCGGTCGCTACGTCGATGTATCTCTGGTTTTTAAGTTCACGCAAAACGACGTTTCGTCTTTCTAAACATTTTTCCCGATTGTCTATCGGATTATATAAGCTCGGGGCTTTTACTATCGCGGCAAGCGCGGCGCCTTCGTCTATGTCGAGATCTTTTACTTCTTTTGCAAAATATTTTCTTGCGGCGTTTGCGAGTCCGTAGCATCCGTAACCGAAATATATCGTGTTAAGATATTTTTCGAGTATCTCGTTTTTTGTGTATGACGATTCGAGCGCGTATGTCAGTTTTATTTCCTTCATTTTTCTTTTAACGGTCTTTTCTCCCGACAAAAACACGTTTTTGACCAGTTGCTGGCTTATCGTCGACGCGCCTTCTTTTATTTTACCGGCAAAAATATTATTTTTCAGCGCTCTCAATATTGCTTTTACGTCTATTCCGCCATGCTCGTAAAACCGTTTGTCTTCTATGGCTATAAAGGCTTCTTTAACGTGATCGGGGACGTCTTCTATCGCTACGTATTCCTTGTCGTTCACGCCTTTTATTTCTTCACCGTCAGAGTATAAAATTTTGCATAAGTTCATCGGGTTTTCGAGTTTTTTTCTATCGAACGTCACGTCTTTCGTAATTGCGAAAAACCATATTGCCGCCCCTGCCGCCAACGTTATGATCGTGATTAAAGAAAAAGCCGTTATTTTTAATAATTTTTTCATAATTATAGTGTTACGGATCGCTTGTAAAAACCCGTTCGCACGCGTTTTTATACGTTTCGTAGTTGAAATTATTATGCATAATCCTTGTTTTTTTATGCCGTCGCGCTTACGTGTTTTCGTAAGTTTAAGCGATAAAACTTTATGTGGCTTATTCTTAATTTCAAACGCTTGAAAAATTTCCCTTTATATAGTATAATAATTACTATGAATAAGCATTACTTGATACATACTTACGGTTGTCAGATGAACGTACACGAATCCGAGAAGATCGCGGGGATACTGCGAGATATGGGATACGCGGCGTGCGAAAGGTCGGAAGAAGCGGACGTAATAGTATTCAATACGTGTTGCGTAAGGGAAAACGCCGAACAACACGCTTTCGGCAACATCGGAATGCTTAAAAAACTCAAAAAAGAAAACCCCGGACTTGTCGTTGCGGTGTGCGGATGTATGACCCAACAGGGGCGGTTTGCCGAAAAACTCGGAGAAACTTTTCCTTACGTCGATATGATAATCGGCACTTACAATATCGACAAGTTCGGCGAACTTTTAGAAAAGACGTTATCCACAAAAAAGCGGCTTATCGAAATACTCGATAAAAACGGCGAGATAAGCGAAGACGTAAAACCTTTTAGGTCGAGTTTTCCGAACGCTTGGGTGAATATAATGTACGGTTGCAACAATTTTTGCACCTACTGTATAGTTCCGTACGTCAGGGGCAGAGAACGGAGCAGGAAGCCGGAAAATATACTGAACGAGATAAAAGGACTTGTAAAAGACGGGTACAAAGAGATAACTTTGCTCGGGCAAAACGTCAATTCTTACGGCAAAGATCTCGGAAGCGGGGTGAATTTTGCCTGTTTGCTCGATGAGATCGGTAAAATAGACGGCTGTTTCAGATTGCGTTTTATGTCTAATCACCCCAAAGATCTTACCGAAGACGTGGTGCTTGCCGTTAAACGTAACAAACACGCGTGCAGGGCGATACACCTTCCCGTACAATCGGGTTCGGACAGGATATTATCGCTTATGAACAGGCGGTATGACGGTAAACAAATACGCGAAAAAGTCGCTATGATAAGGAAGCATATTCCCGATTGCGCGATAACCACCGATCTTATAGTCGGTTTTCCGACGGAGACCGACGAAGATTTTTCGGATACGCTTGCCATGGTTAAAGAGATAAGATTTGACGGAGCGTTTACTTTCGTATATTCGCCGAGAGAAGGCACTAAGGCCGCCGTTATGGACGGACAGATAGAGCCGGAGATTAAAAAGGCGAGAATAATGAAACTCGTCGACGTTCAAAACGGGATAAACAGGGACATTTCCGCGGAATACGTAGGTAAAACCGTCGAAATACTCGTCGAAGATTATGACGAAAAGCGGAAATGCTATCTCGGGAGAGATGAACGCGGAAGGATGGCTTATTTCAATTCGGACAGCAATATTATAGGTAAATTCGCGGAAGTCGAAATAACTTCGACGGGCGGAATGTCGCTTATTGGTAACGTAGTTTCAATCAAAGGATAAATTTATGTCGAAAAACTCAGTGAAAAACGAATATTCGCCGATGATGACTCATTATCGCAATCTGAAAAAACAGTATCCGGATTGTATAGTGTTTTATCGCTTAGGCGATTTTTACGAAATGTTTTTTGAAGACGCGGTGAAGGCGTCGGCAATTCTCGACCTTACGCTTACGGGCAGGGATTGCGGCAGGGAAGAGCGCGCACCTATGTGCGGGGTTCCGTATCACGCTGCGGACGCGTATATCGCAAAACTCGTCGAACACGGCGAAAAAGTGGCGATATGCGAGCAACTCGAAGATCCTGCGACGGCAAAGGGGCTTGTCGAAAGAGACGTCGTAAGGATAGTTTCCGCGGGGACGATTACAGAAGAGAGCCTTATAGACGATAAGACCAGCAACTTTCTTGCGTGTGTGTATTATACGCCCGAAAAGTGCGGTATGGCGTGGTGTGATATAACGACGGGGCAATTTTTCACCAAAAAATGCGAAGGAAAAGACAAACTTGCCGAACTGTGCGACAACGTCGTAAGGATATCGCCGTCGGAAATAATTTGCAATCAAGATCTCTATACAATAGCGGCGGATCTGCCGATAGTAAAGCATAAAGCGGTCCCGCAATTCGGAGCCTTTGACGAGAGAGAGTTTCATCTTTCCAACGCCGAAAAAACGCTTAAAGAGCAGTTCGGCGTATTGTCTTTGGACGCGTACGGAATAAGCGAAAGTCCGGAACTTATAATTTGTTGCGGAGCGCTTATAAGTTATCTCCGCAATACGCAAAAACACGCGCTTATAAACATAAACGGCGTAAGGCTCGAGCGGTCGGGCGAATATATGACTCTCGACGCAAACGCTTTGAGAAATCTCGAGATTGTCAGGAATATGCGCGACAGGAAGCCTTACGGGACTTTGCTTTGGGTGCTCGACAAAACCAACACTTCAATGGGTTCGAGAACGCTCAACGAGTGGGCAATATCTCCGCTTTGCGATCAGAACAAGATAAATTACAGGCTTGACGGCGTAGAAGAACTCTATAAAAACGCAATTATGCGCAGCGGACTTTCCGAGCAACTTAAATGCATACGCGACACGGAAAGGCTTGCAGGCAAAGTTTCCAACGGAAACGTTTCGCCGAAAGATTGCAGACTGCTCGGAGAATCGATTAACGCTTTTCCCAATCTTAAACTTATGCTTTTCGGCGTTTCTTCCAAGATATTGAACGATATCAACGATAATATCTACGACTTGTCCGAAATAGGCAAACTTATCGAAAAGGCAATATCCGAAAGCGAAGGCGCTATGGATATAAAAAACGGCGGATATATAAAAAGGGGGTTTGACGAAGAACTCGACAGGCTTCGCGATATACGGCAAAACGCAACTTCGCTTATCCGCGGTATCGAACAAAGAGAAAGGGAATCGACGGGCATTAAAAACCTGAAAATAGGTTTCAACAAAGTTTTCGGATACTATATCGAAGTAACCAATTCTTTCAAAGATCAGGTTCCGTATTCATACGTCAGAAAACAAACTCTTACGGGTGCCGAGAGATATATTACCGAAGAACTGAAAAATCTCGAAGAAGAAGTCCTTACGAGCGACGAAAAAGCAATAAAGAGAGAAGCGGAAATTTTTGCCAAAATAAAAGCGGTTCTCGCTGACAACATCAAGGCGATCCAGCGCTCGTCGAGAGCGATAGCGTGTCTTGACGTGCTCGTCTCTTTTGCTACGGTTGCAAAGAAGAACAACTATTGCCGTCCGGAGATCGTTGCGTCCGACAGGGCTCTCAATATCGTCGGGGGAAGACATCCCGTAGTAGAGACGGTTTCGGACGAACAGTTCGTTTCAAACGACGCATATCTCGATACGGACGAAAACCGCGTAATGATAATAACCGGACCTAATATGGCGGGAAAGAGTACTTATATGCGGCAAAACGCGCTTATCGCGATAATGGCTCATATGGGAAGTTTCGTGCCTGCAAAGTCGGCGGAAATACCCGTTATCGACAGGATATTTACAAGGGTCGGCGCGAGCGATAACCTGATATTCGACCAAAGCACGTTTATGGTAGAAATGGCGGAAGTCGCGGAGATATTGCTAAACGCGACCGACAAGAGTCTGCTCGTTCTCGACGAAGTCGGCAGGGGGACGAGTACGTTCGACGGACTCAGTATCGCGTGGGCGGTAGTGGAATATATAGTAAACAACATACGGGCAAAGACGCTGTTCGCGACGCATTATCACGAACTTTCCGAACTTGAAAAGATAATGGAAGGAGTGAAGAATTACAAGATAACCGTCAGAGAACTCAACGGAACGATCGTATTTTTGAGAAAAATAATGCGCGGCAGCGCAAACAAGAGTTTCGGTATAGAAGTTGCCGGTTTCGCGGGAGTTCCCAAGGAAGTTACGGAGCGGGCAAAGCAAATATTGAAAAGTCTTGAAAAAAACGATCTCACAAAGACTATGTCGTTTGACGTGCCCGCAGAAGAAGATGTGCCTGAAGAAAGACAATTATCCGAAGTGGAAGAGATCATCGCCGCAACGGACGTAAATGCCATAACTCCGATGCAAGCGTTGAAGCTTATAGCGGATTTAAAAAGTAAGGTGAATTAAAATGGGTAAAATCAATATTTTAGATAAAAGCGTATACAACAGAATAGCGGCAGGCGAAGTTGTTGAAAGACCGTTTTCCGTGGTAAAAGAACTTGTGGAA
>CAMNIW010000109.1 GCA_946540675.1 uncultured Clostridia bacterium
GTGGCTATCATTATATTGCCGTCTTCGTCTTCCGCTATCGAACGCACTGAAGACGAGAGATCGTCAACTCTATTGAAAAAAGTGAAATCGTTGCCGTCGAGCATTGCGACTCCGCTGTCGTTTGTGCCTATCCAGAGCCTGTTTAAGGAATCGACGTACAGACACACCACGCTTGCGACGCCGAAAGAAGAATCGTATCTGTAAAATTCGTTGCCGTCGTAACGGATAAGTCCGCTGTAACCGCCGAGCCATATAAACCCTTCTTCGGACTGCACTATGGCGTTGGTCTCGGAAGTCGGAAGCCCGTTATTCGCGTCGTAGAGAACGGATGAGTATCCCGCTCCCCTGCCCGTAACGTCGGGCTCCGCCGCAAAGGAGTTTTTCGCCGTCCGAAAAACGGATAAAAGACATAAAGCAAGTAAAGCCGCAGCGAAAAAGGAAAAAGTTTTTACGTTGAAAGTCTTAACGCGCCGAGTCATTGTGTACCACCAAAGAAGAATTTATAATTAAAATATATGTTAAGGACTTATATGTTAAGGACTCCCGCACGTGCGGAAGTCCCGTTTTTTCAGTCCTGTTTTTTCTTGGTGAGATATATCCCGCAATACGCCGCGCCGACGAGCATTCCGCCGACGACGTTGCCGAGCGTTACGGGAATAAGATTGTTAATAATGGCTCCGCCGACCGTGAGAGTCGTTTCCGTGCCGTAGAAGAGCGAAGTTATAAGTCCTGCCGGAAGATAGTACATATTCGCCACCGAGTGCTCGAACCCCGCGACGACGAATATCATTATCGGGAAGAACAATCCGGCGATCTTTCCGCCGACCGTGTCCGCCGCAAAGGACATCCACACCGCTATGCAAACGAGAACGTTACACAAAACGCCCTTTATGAACGCGACGTAAAACGGCATTGACGCTTTTGCTTCCGCAGTCGATACGACCGCCGCTCTCACCGCGTCCGCGGAGAACACTCCGCCGAGCGACGTAAGGGTCGCTATGATAGCCGCGCCCACGAAATTTCCGAGATATACTATCGCAAGACATCTCAGCATTTTAAGGAAAGATATTTCCTTTTTCATCAGCGGTATTATGAGAAGGCAGTTGCCCGTAAAGAGTTCGCTGCCGGCGATAAGCACCATAGCGAGTCCGCCGGGGAATATTGCCGCGCCCGCGACTTTATTGAGATAGACGTTTCCGAAAGTCGAACCTACGCCGCCGAACGCTATAAATGCGCCGGCGAGCATTCCGAGAACAAAGGTTTTCCAAAAATTCTGCTCGGTCTTGGCTTTTCCTATCGAGATATAACTCTCGGCTATTTCGTTTGGTTTTTTCATCGCTTCAACACCTTCTTTTTAATATATTTCCACCGCTTTGGACGTGTCGAAATACTTAAACGGGATCTCGTCTTTGGGCGGCTCTATCTTAAAACACATACGCTCTTTGGATACGGGATGAGTAAACGACAGGGAAGTGGCCCACAGCGCGAGCCTGCCCTTTTTTGCCTTTTCGCCGCCGTAACGCATATCGCCGTATACGGGGGTGCCTATGTTTGCCATCTGAACGCGTATCTGATGACTCCTGCCCGTGTGCAGTTTTACCGCGGTGAAAGCAAGTCCGTTTTTCTCTTCCGCTACCCTGTATTCGAGTTCGGCGAACTTCGCCCCTTCGACGGTTTGCGGACAAACGTATACCATATTGTTTATGGGGTTCTTTTTGAGATAGTTGGTAAGGGTGGCTTCCTTTTGCCTGGGACTTCCGACGAGCACCGTATAGTATATCTTCTCGAAGTCGCCCGTCTTCATCTGCTCGGAAAGTCTTGCCGCCGCCTTGCTGCTCTTGGCGTAAACCATTACGCCGCCCGTCGGACGGTCGAGCCTGTGAACGAGCCCGACGTAGACGTTGCCTTCTTTATGCTCTCTCTCGCGTACGTGTTCCTTTATCACGGTGAGAAGGTCGACGTCCTTGCTCTCGTCTTCGCAGGAAGGAACGTTTTGCGGCTTTAACACCACTATTATATGATTGTCTTCGTAAAGCGTTACGAGATCTTCTTTTTTCATCTGTTCAGTCATTTACGTAAATACCCCCCGCTCCGCACGGCAAAACTATTCCGTCTTCGGTGGGAAGTCCGACTTCGTATGCGTCCGTCCTGCCCTTTCCGATCTTCTTTTTTACCGCGAGCGTCAAAATGTTGTCGAGAACCGACGGTTGAAGCCCCGTCGTGTAACTGTTGATAAGGAAAAACAGCGGATCGTCCGATAAAACTTCGGCGCACAGTCCGACGAGCGGGAAAAGTTCGGTTTCGAGTTTCCACATTTCGCCGTTAGGTCCCCTGCCGTAACTCGGCGGATCCATTATCACCGCGTCGTATTTCCTGCCGCGGCGTATCTCTCTTTGCACGAATTTCTTGCAGTCGTCTATTATAAACCTTACGTTTTTATCTCCGAGCCCCGAAAGCCTGACGTTTTCGCCCGCGCGCTCCACCATACCTTTGCTCGCGTCGACGTGGCATACGCTCGCACCCGCCGCAAGGCAGGCGACGGTCGCTCCGCCGGTGTAGGCGAAAAGGTTGAGAACGCTTATCTCTCTCCCCGCGTTTTTTATGAGCGAAGACATCGTTTCCCAGTTAGCCGCCTGTTCGGGGAAAAGTCCCGTGTGCTTGAATCCCATAGGTTTTACTTTGAATTTGAGTTTTCCGTAGGAAATCACCCACTCGGACGGCATATCTTTGAGATACCGCCACTCTCCGCCGCCGCTCTCGCTCCTTACGTACTTGGCGTTTATGCCCTTATATTCGTCGAGCGGTTTTTCGGCTTTCCATATGACCTGCGGGTCGGGGCGAAGAAGTATCACGTCGCCCCAGCGTTCGAGTTTATACCCGTCGCCCGTAGATATCACCGAATAGTCTTTCCACTTGTCCGCTATTTTCATCTTCCGACCTTTTTTACGGCGAGAACGACTTTTTCGCCGTTGACGTCGTGTTCTTTCTCGTACGCGCCGTCCGCGTCGCCTTCGATAACCTTTTCGGCAAGGACGTCGGACTTTACCGCGTCGGCGTTTTCGGTGAGAACCTTTCTCGCGTTGCCGCTCGCCTTAAAGTAGAGTTCTATCCTGTCGGTTACTTCGAAGCCCGCTTCCTTTCTCATATTCTGTATCTTGGAAACGAGTTCTCTTTCCACCCCTTCGAGAAGAAGTTCTTCGGTTATATGTACGTCGAGCACGACCGTCAGTCCGTCCGTACTCTCGGAAACGTATCCTTCGGCGGACTCTCCCGAAATAAGCAGGTCGTCGAGAGCGAGTTCCACTTCCGTGCCGCCGAGTTCGGTCTTGTATACTCCGCCCGCCTTTACGCACGCGACGACCTTTGCGGCGTCGCACGTTTCAAGGAAGTTCTTTATAAGTCCCAAAGCCTTGCCGTATCTGGGTCCGAGCGTCTTGAGTTGGGGTTTGAGTTTGTATTTCACGAATCTCGTCGCGTCGGACAAGACTTCGAATTCCTTTACGTTGAGTTCGTCTTTCGCTATCTCGTAAAGACCTTCGGTAAGTTTGACTTTCTTATCCGAAGATATATACATCTTTTTGAGCGGCTGACGGTTTTTGACGTTGCTGCCGTTTCTCGCGGATCTGCCGAGAGCGACTATTTTAAGCACGTCTTCCATACCTTCTTCGAGTTCTTCGTCGATAAAACTCTCGTCGGCGACGGGGAAATCGCAAAGGTGGACGGATATGGGCGCGTCTTTATAGAACTGCGGCACGAGATTGCGGTATATGCTCTCCGCAAGGAAAGGAACGTACGGCGCGGATATTTTGGCGAGCGTGGTGAGCACCGTGTAAAGCGTGGTATAAGCCGCCGCCTTGTCGTCGGTCATCTCGCTTCCCCAATATCTTTCCCTGCCGCGGCGAACGTACCAGTTGGAGAGTTCGTCCACGAAATCCTGAAGCGTTCTCGAAGTTTCGAATATCTTGTACTCCGAGAGCCCTTTGTCCACTGTTTTTATAAGAGTGTTGAGCCTTGAAAGCACCCACTTGTCCATTAAACTCAACTTGCACTTTTTAAGGTCGTATTCCGTCGGGTCGTACTTGTCTATCTCGGCGTAAAGGACGAAAAACGCGTAAGTGTTCCAAAGCGTGCCCATAAACTTCCTTTGTCCTTCGGACACCGCGTCTTCGTAAAATCTCGACGGGAGCCACGGGCTGGAACTCGTGTAGAAATACCACCTTATCGCGTCCGCTCCCTGCTTGTCGAGCACCGTCCACGGGTCTACGACGTTGCCGAGATGCTTGGACATTTTTAGACCGTTTTTGTCGTTGACGTGCCCTAAAACTATACAGTTTTTGAAAGGCGCTTTGCCGAACAGCAAAGTCGATATGGTGAGAAGGGTGTAGAACCAACCCCTTGTCTGGTCTATCGCTTCGGAAATGAAATCCGCGGGGAAATGCTTCTCGAAGAGTTCCTTGTTCTCAAACGGATAGTGATACTGCGCGAAAGGCATAGAGCCCGAATCGAACCAACAGTCTATGACTTCCTTTACTCTCTTCATCTTGCCGCCGCACTTGCCGCATTTGCAGGTCGGCGCGTCGATATACGGACGGTGGAGTTCTATATCCCCGTCTATTCCGCAGGCTTCTTTGAGTTCGGCTTTGGAGCCCATTACCCTTATCTCGCCGCAGTCTTCGCACACCCATATCGGGAGCGGAGTTCCCCAATACCTTTCTCTGGAAAGTCCCCAGTCGATGACGTTTTCCAGGAAATTGCCCATTCTGCCCGCCTTTATCGTTTCGGGCATCCAGTTTACCGAATTGTTGGACGCGATGAGTTGATCTTTTATGGCCGTGGTCTTTATAAACCAAGTGCTTCTCGCGTAGTACAAAAGCGGAGTGTTGCAACGCCAGCAAAACGGATAACTGTGTTCGAAGAAAACGTCTTTGAAGAGTTTGCCGCTCTCTTTGAGATCCTTTATTATGAGTTTATCGGCGTCTTTTACGAACAGTCCTTTGTACGGCTCGACC
>CAMNIW010000110.1 GCA_946540675.1 uncultured Clostridia bacterium
GAAGTAATACCAATTATACCTTATAGGCATATCTTCGAAGGTATAGACAAACTGTTTGTACAGTTCCCCGAAAAGCATTATCATCGCCGCTATCGTATACAGCGAGTTAAGGCTCTTTTTTTCGTCCCTTTTGGCTTGCGACGCGGCAAACCATACGCCCGCCGCGGTTATCAGCACGAAAAATATGTGGAATACGCCGAAAGGTTTGGGTCTATCCGTCATCTTCATCATTATGACGTCGGCAAAGTCGTGAAAAAAGTTCATTGCCGTACACCGCCCAAAGATTTCTTGTATTCGCTCGGAGTCATACCCGTTTCGGATGAAAACACCTTGTAAAAATAGTTTTTGTTGCAGTAGGCAAGGCGCTTTGCTATCTCTTCCGCCGAATGACCGCTCCGTATCAGCCGCTTGGCTTCCTGTATCTTCATTTCCTTAAAAGCCTGCATTATCGTCTTGCCCGTAGTCGAGAAAAACGCCGTTTTAAGGTATGATTTGGAGAAGAACAACGCTTCGGATAAATCGTCGAGAGAAACTTTTTCTTCGAGATTGTTGCCGAGATATTCGTATATCTTTTCGGTCACGCGCGACGCTTCTGTCTCGCCGAGCGGATTTTCGTAACTTCTGGCGGTCTGTTTTATTATCGGTTTTACGCAGTCGAGAATAAACAGTTCAAGGCAGTTTTTTATTACCTGTTCGACGCTCACCCCCGCGTCGTCCTTTATCTCCGGCATAACGTCGAAGTCCGCGCTTTCGGAAAAAAGGTTAGTCCCCGCGCTGACGAGTTTGGAAAGTATGGTCTTTTTGAAGGAGTCCGCGCCGAAAGTTTTTTCTTTTATTCTCTCCGCAAGGCTGCCTGTAAGGGTGAAGTGCGCGACGAGTACGGAAGACTTCCTGTCGCACCATAAAGTATATTGAGATTCGGGCGGCAAAAAGAGCGCCGTGCCGTTTTTAAGAAAGAAATTCTTGTCGTTGGCGAAAACCGAAATACTGCCCGTGTCGAGATAGACGAGAGCAAAACATTCCCCCGTCGAAAACGGTCTGCTTTCACCGCAGAAATCCGTATATTGACAATTGAGCGCGGAATTTACGGATAAAACCGTCCGCAAAGTCTTCGTCGACATATAATCTCCTTCGGCCGAATGTTCAGCCGATAATTCATTATACCGCGAAACGCGATTAAAATCAAGAAAATACACTCGACTTAATTGTGACAGTATATATTATTAAACGACAAAACCGCCGAATATATTGCTTTTCCCGTAGTTTATAATGTGCATATGGCAAGAAAAATAGTTATAACGTCCGGTAAAGGCGGCGTGGGAAAGACGGCTATCGCCGCAAATCTCGGCGCAAGGCTCGCAAAAAACGGCAAGAGAACGTGCGCTTTAGACGCCGATTTCGGACTCAATAATCTCGACGTGGTAGCAGGGGTTGAAAATCTCGTCGTGTACGACGTGTCCGATTGTTTAGAAGGCAAGTGCAGGGCAAAGCAGGCTCTTATACAGTCGCCCGCCGACAAAAATTTTTACGTTCTCCCGTCGGTCAACGCCTTTTTGAAGGGCAAGACCGTTCCCGACGAACTCGGCAGTCTGATAAGCGGATTGGAAACTTCTTTCGATTTCGTGCTGATCGACTGTCCCGCGGGGGTGGGCGGCGGATTTCATACGGCGGTCTCCGCCGCGGACGAAGCGCTCGTGGTGGTTACTCCGCACATATCCAGCCTTCGGGACGCCGACAAGGTATTGTCGGTGTTAAGGAGTTATTCGCTTAAATCGGTCGGAATAATCGTCAACAGGGTTCGCGGAGATCTCGCCGTCACGGGCGACGTCTTTACGCCCGAGCAAATCGAGACCGCCCTGAAAGCCGAAGTGGTCGGCATAATCCCCGAAGACGACTCGATGTTTCTCTGTAACGCGGGTTTTTTGCCGTACGACGCGCCGCCGAACAAGGCTTTTAAGATACTCGCGTCAAACGTTGCGGAAGGCAAGCGGAAGATGTACGACTACGCGTCGGGATATACCGGATTTTTCGGCAGTATAAGAAGGAGTATAAAGCGGAATATATGAAAAGAGATAACGTTATCCGACTGAAAAGGGTAATAGATACCGACAGGCTTTCCCTTACCGCCGAGAGTATGGAACTCATCGTCAACGACCTTTCGGTCGCGCTTTCGGACTACTTCGTCCTGTCCGAAGCTCCCGTAATAAAGGTATCGCCGAAAGACGGAAAATACGAGATAGATATCCGCGTATCCGCGGAAGCCTTGAAAACTTTTCTTCCCGTACCGTGAAAATTTTGTAAAAACGTCTTAAAACGCTTGCAAAATAAAATCTTCGGGTTTATAATATTAGCAGTTAATCGGTTTGAGTGCTAACACTCAAACAAAATAATTGCTAAAAGGTGATAAAATGAAGAGTTTTAAGACGCAATCAAAAAGAGTGCTGGAACTCATGATAAATTCCATATACACTCACAGGGAAATCTTTCTTCGCGAACTGTTGTCCAATTGCAGCGACGCTTGCGACAAACTTTATTTCAAGGGACTTAAAGAAGGTCTTTCGGGGCTGACGAGAAGCGACTTCAAGATAAGGATAACCGCGGACAAGGAAAACAGGACTCTCACCGTTTCCGATAACGGCATCGGTATGACGGCGGAAGAACTCGAACACAATCTCGGCACCATCGCCGAAAGCGGTTCTTACGCGTTCAAGAATCAGAACGGCAACGCCAAGACCGAAGACGACGTCAACGTGATAGGTCAGTTCGGCGTGGGATTTTATTCGGCGTTTATGGTCGCGGACAAAGTCGAAGTTTACTCCAAGGCGTTCGGCTCGGAAGAAGCCAACGTGTGGACATCTTCGGGAGCTGAAGGTTACGAGATAAAGAAGGCGGAAAAGGACGGTTACGGCACCGACATAGTGCTTCATATAAAGGCGGACTCCGACGACGAAAAGTATTCGGAATTTCTCGAAGAGTACGAGATAAAAAATCTCGTCAAGAAGTATTCGGATTATATCCGCTATCCCATCGTGATGGCGGTCACCAAGTACAAAGAGCAGTCCGAAGAAGACAGGAAAGAAGGCAAGCCGATGGAGAGTTATAAGGAAGATCAGACCCTTAACTCGATGACGCCGCTGTGGAAGAAGAACAAGTCCGAGATAACCGAAGAAGAATACAATCAATTCTATAAGGACAATTTCTACGACTATAAAGACCCCGTAATGCATATCCACACGTCTACCGAAGGAACGGTGAGTTATAAGGCTCTCTTATATATCCCGTCCGAAGTGCCGTATAACTACTATACCAAAAATTACGAAAAGGGGCTTAAACTCTATACCGACGGCGTTCTCATCACCGACAAATGCGCGGACGTCATACCCGACTGTTTCAGTTTCGTCAAAGGTCTTATCGACAGCGAACTCACGTTGAATATCTCGCGTGAGACCATTCAGCACGACCGTCAACTCAAACTCATAGAGAGCAATATCGAAAAGAAGATAAAGAGCGAACTTCTCGATATGCAAAAAAACGACCGCGAAAAGTACGACGGGTTTTATAAGAACTTCGGGCTTCAACTCAAATACGGTTTGTATTCGGGCTGGGGTATGAACAAGGATCTTTTGCAAGACCTTATAATGTTCAAGTCGGTAAAAAGCGGCAAGTACGTAACGCTTAAAGAGTACGTTACGGGGCTCGGCGAAGACGACAAGTATATCTATTACGGCACGGGCAGGACGGAAACGGCGGTCAAGTCGCTTCCGCAAAGCGAAAAGATACTCGAAAGCGGCAAAGACATACTCGTATTTTCGGACGACGTGGACGAGTTTGCCGTGAGAATGCTCGGCGACTACGAAGGCAAGCAATTCAAGAACGTAATGAGCGAAGACGTTTCGGCAGGTAGTGAAGAAGACAAGAGAAACGAAGACGACAAGGAAATGCTCGCCGCCGTAAAAGAAGCGCTCGGCGAAAAGATATCCAAAGTAAAGGTTTCCACCGCGCTTAAAACTCATGCGGTCGCGCTTTCGTCCGAAGGCGACGTTTCGCTCGAAATGGAAAAGGTTTTGTCCGCTATGCCGAACGGCGGAACGGGAGTAAAGGCAAACAAGGTTCTCGAAATCAACGGCGAACACCCCGTCTACGGCAAACTCAAAGAAGTTTTCGCCGCCGATAAGGATAAAATAGCCGATTATGCCGAGATTTTGTATTCGCTCGCGCGGCTGACTTCGGGACTCGAAGTAGAAGACCCGACCGCGATATCGGATAAAATAATTGACTTAATTTCGAAATAAGGCTATTATATAAGCGGTCGCTTTTGCGGCCGCTTTTTTGGGATTATGAAGAAACACGGAAGATTAAACGCAAAACTTAACGCTTCGAGATTTATCGTGGTGTTTTTGAGTATAATAGCGCAGGTTCTCGCCGTTATCGCGCTATTTTTTATTCTCGGCAGGAGATTTGCCCTTATTGCGTACGCTATGTCCGCGATAGGCTTTCTTTTGCTGATTTTTATAATGGACAGACAGATAAGCGCGGTATACAAACTCCCTTGGATGTTTTTGTTTTTGACTTTTCCCGTCGCCGGCGTAATCATTTATTTTACTTTCGGCAACGTCAGGGTCGGCAAAAAACAAATGAAAAAGTACCGCGCGGTCTTTTCGGAAGCGAAGGAAGATTATAAGCAGGAAGAAGTCTTTTCGCGGCTCGAAAAATCGGGTAGTAAAGGCGTCGGCGCGATAAAATATATAGCGAACGCCACGTCTATGCCCGTATTCGACAATTCGCTTTGCGAATATCTCCCTTCCGGCGAGATTTACTTCGAAAAGATGCTCGAAGAACTCAAAAAGGCGGAAGAGTATATATTTATCGAATATTTCGTTCTCGAAAACGGCTATATGTGGGACGAGATACACAAGATAATTCTCGACAAGATGAAATGCGGCGTCAAGGCGTACGTTATGTACGACGACGTCGGCAGTATGAA
>CAMNIW010000111.1 GCA_946540675.1 uncultured Clostridia bacterium
CGGGGGCCGATAATATTTCTATAACCATCACCGACGGCGGAAAACAACTTATAAGGGTTTCCGATAACGGTTGCGGAATAGAAAAGGACGATCTTCCTAAGGCCTTTATGCCGCACGCGACGAGCAAGATAGAAAACGTAGAAGATCTCGATACTATCGCAACTCTCGGATTCAGGGGAGAAGCGCTCGCGTCTATCGCTTCGGTTGCGAAAGTTACCATAACTTCGGAAATAGAAGGGGCGAGTTTCGGTTATACGATAACGGCGGAAAACGGAGTCGTCGGCGAGCCGGAAATGTATCCGTTCGACAAAGGTACGACCGTTGAAGTATTCGATTTATTCAAAAACATCCCCGCAAGGGCAAAGTTTCTTAAACCGTCGAAAAACGAAGAAACCGATATAACAAATATCGTTTCGCGGCTGATACTCGCTCATCCGGAGATTTCGTTCAAGTATACCGCGGACGACAAGATGATTCTTCAATCTTACGGCGGCGGTTTATCGGAAGCCATAATACAGATATACGGCTACGAAGCGGCGTCCGATTGTATGATTATCGATACCGTAAAAAACGGAATCAAAATAAGCGGTTATATAGGTAACTACTATTTTGTCAAGCCGAACAGAACTTATCAAACGGTCATATTGAACGGGCGGTATATAGTAAACAATACGATACAGTCCGCTATACATAACGCGTATTCGGGCTATCTCATGAAGAGAAAATATCCGTTTTATATACTCAATATCGAGATGCCGAAAGAATTTGTCGACGTAAACGTTCATCCCAACAAGACCGACGTACGGTTTATGGATAATCAGGTCATATACGGGATTATATATTCGGTGATATCCAAGGCGCTCGACGGTTCGGCGGGAGCCGAGAATATAGTGAAGTCGAATCCGTATTTCCAACTCGATCCCGGGTCAAGGCCGATAGTGAAACAACCTAAACCCGACGTTGCGGATATGAAACTCGTTAAATGCGACAGACCGTACGAACCGCAGTTGTTTTCTCCCACGAGTCCGCATTTCGCTTTCAGACACGCCAAGGAGCCGGTAGAGTTTGTCGGCGGAGATCCGGAAGAAAAAGCCGCTCTCGACGATATATTTGCGGAGAACAAGAAATATATCGAACAACTCGAAAAAGAGCAAAAGGAAAGAGAAGCAAAGCAGGAGACGTTTGACGTAGACGAAAATTTCAGAATCGTAGGTCAAGTTCTTACGACCTATCTCATACTTGAGAAAGGACAGGAAATATTCTTTATAGATCAGCACGCCGCACATGAAAGGCTGATATTCGATAAACTTATGGAAGACTTCAAAAAGGGGAAAGTGGCGGAGCAGTCTTTGCTTGTCCCCGTCGTCATAAGGACCAACGAAAAGGAGACCGAGTTCCTTCTCGGTAAACTCGATTATCTTCACGGGATGGGAATGGATATAGTCGAATACGACGTAAACCAGTTCAACGTTTATTCCGTTCCGCTTGTTCTTACCGATCTCGACGTCAATGCGTTTATAGAAGACATTTTGTCGGATATGACGTTAAGGCAATCCGACGTGCCTGACATTATAAGAGAAAAACTTGCTCAAAAAGCGTGCAAATCCGCGATAAAATCCGGTAAAGTATTGTCCGACGGCGAAAAGGGCGCGCTTTTGATGCAACTCAAAGACAATATGGGATTAAGGTGTCCGCACGGAAGACCCGTCGCCGTAAAGATCACGCGGACCGAGATAGATAAATGGTTCAAGAGAATTGTATAGAAAAACCTAAGATAATAATCGTTTGCGGACCGACGGGGTCCGGAAAGACGGGACTTGCCGTAAATATTTCTTTGAAATTCGGCGGCGAAGTGGTCTCGGCGGACTCGGTCTCGATTTATAAAGGGCTCGATATCGGATCGGCAAAACCTACCGAAGTCGAGAAAAAAGGCGTGCCGCATTATATGATAGACGTCGTAGAGCCGAATGCGGAATTTTCCGTTTCCGAATATGAAAATGCGGCGCTTCCCATCGTTTATAATATAATTTCTTCAGGCAAGATCCCGGTTATATGCGGCGGAACGGGTTTTTATATCAATTCGATCCTGTATGAAATGAGTTACGGGAAGACGGCGGGAGATCGCTCGGTCAGAGAAAAGTACGAAACTCTCGCTAAAGAACGCGGCAACGCGTACGTCTATGATATTCTTAAACGGACAGATCCCGAAACCGCAGAAGTATTGCACCCCAACGATCTGACGCGGGTCGTAAGGGCTTTGGAAATATACGAACTTTCGGGAATAAAGAAGTCCGCTATTAAAGACGACCGTATTCCGAGATTCGATGCGTATATAATAATGACCGATATAAAACGGGACGTATTATATAGGCGTATAGACTCCCGCGTGGACAAAATGATCGCCGAAGGACTTGAAAACGAAGTCGTCGGACTGCTTAAACAGGGCATTACGACGAAAAATCAGTGTATGCAGGGTATCGGATATAAGGAAGTGGCGGAAAGCGTAGAAAAAGGCGAACCGCTCCCGATTGAACTTATCAAGATGAGATCGCGGCGCTATGCGAAAAGGCAAATCACGTTTTTCAAAAGGTACGACGGGGCAGAACGCGTCGATCCGACGAACGGTGATTCGGTCAGGGAAGTTTTTGACGATATAGAAAAATTTATAAATAAAAGAACGGAGAACTGAACTCCGTTCTTTTTTATAAAAAAATAAAGCCCGCGACAAGCGGGCATAATTATTCTCGTATTATTCGGCTTTCAAAGCGTTTATTCTCTTCATAAGTCCGGATTTTTTATTAGCGGCAGTATTTCTGTGGTATACACCCTTCGATACCGATTTGTCGATCGCGGCGGCGGTTTCAGGGTAGAGTTTTACCGCTTCTTCATAATTACCGGAATCGATAACGGCGTTGAGTTTTTTTATAGCCGTCTTTACTTCGGATTTATTAGATTTATTTACTGCGTTTTTCTTAGCGGTGATAAGCACGCGCTTTTTTGCGGATTTAATGTTAGGCACTTTTATTACTCCTTTAATTACTTACTCTTTGTTACAACGGTAATATTTTATCACAAAAAAATTGCCTTGGCAAGAATATTTAAGCCTTTTTTCGTAAATAATTTTGTTTTAGGAGTATTTTTGATGAAAAAATCTTTTACTTGCGATCTTGCCGCCGATATGGCGGATATGTGCGGAAATAAGTATTGCGCTTTAACCGATACGGAAGATCTCGATTTCGGCATAAAAAAAGACGTTGTCAAAGTTGTCAGGGAAGAAAAGAGATTCGGCGGTATCCCGCGCGGCGATTACGTTACGATAACGAGAAGTCGCGGCGAACGCGGAATCGACGAAAGGAAGTATCTTATCGACGAAATATCGCAAGCCGTGTCTGCGATTACGGATAAATACCTGTCGGGTAAAAGCGCGTCTTTTCTCGTGACGGGACTTGGCAACGCTTATCTTACTTCCGATTCGCTCGGAAAGAAAGTTACGGAAAAAATTATAACGACGAGAAATAAGTCGGGAATTGAAAATATGGCTTCCGTCGCCGCTTTTCCTACGGGGGTTTCTGGTATCACGGGGATAGAGAGTTACGAAGTGGTGTCGGGGCTCGTAAGCACGGTAAAACCCGACGTTCTGATATGCGTCGACTCTCTCGCCGCAATAAGCGCGGAACGAATAGGACGGTCGTATCAAATAACCGACGTCGGCATAAGGGCGGGGTCGGGTTGCGGTAAACCGTCGTTAAGGCGTATCGACGCGGGCTCCGTCGGCGTGCCTGTGATAGCGATAGGCGTGCCGTTGGTAATATCGGCGAGTCGGCTCGGTCATCTTAAAACGGCCGCTGAAGACGAGATGTTCGTAACTCCGCAGGACGTTGATTTTTTGTTGACCGACTGCTCCGAAATAATCGCGGCGGCGATAAACAGAGCGTTGCTGCCGCAAATGACCGTAGAAGAAATTCTTTCATATATATAATGAATAAATAAGCGATCGGAAGAATATCGTATCTGTATAGGTGAAAGAAATGGACGACAGATGCGTTATTTTTTACGACAGCGGTACCGGCGGTATGAGCCTGATGAAGCGAGTTGCGACGGCATTCCCCGACGAAGATTATCTGTATTACGGCGATTTCGGCAATTTGCCGTACGGCAATAAAAATGAAAAGGAAATAAAGGGCATAGTTGCCGAAAATCTCAAAAAATTCGTTGCCTTCAGTCCTAAACTCGTTGTCGTGGCGTGCAACACGGCGTCAACCGTCGCCTGCGAAGAAATATCAGGAAGCGGACTTGCCTGCGTAAAAGTGTTGCCGGCAGTCGGAAAAAACGGCAGGACGTTGCTTCTTTGTACAAGGGCTACGGCTGAAAGTCGGTATGTAAAAAATCTTTCCGAAAAAAACTCCGGACTTGAAGTCCTGCCGCTTAGAGATCTCGCGCAAGACGTGGAGAATTATCTATATAAAGGTAAGCCGATAGACGGCGCTTTTTACTTCGGCGGAAAGCCGGATTACGTTTCGCTCGGATGCACGCACTATTCGCTGGTGGCCGATTTGATAGCGAAAAAATTTCCCGACAGCCTTTTTATAAGCGGTGAAGACCGTGCTTTTTCGGACATAAAAAGGTTTTTGACCACCTTTGCCCATGGCTCGCAAAGGGGCAGTATAAATTTTATAAACGGCTCAAAAAACGCTCAAAAAGCGGTATTTGACTCGATAAAAGTGCGGTAAAAAAACGAACAAATGTTCAAAAAATGCGGATTTTACCGCATTTTTTGTTGTCAAAAACACAAAAATAAAAAAATTTTCAAAAAAATGGTCAAAAATAGTTAAAAGTGGTTGACAGTGGTCAAAAAGTATTATATAATGGGTTTACTACAAGGCGAGGAGTTTCGAAATGTATTCCGGTGAA